>NZ_BDHF01000017.1:0-35899 GCF_054786115.1 Treponema sp. R80B11-R83G3
CCCATACGCACAATTCTTTGCCCTGCGTAATAACTAGCTTGCCGGTTGAGGCAAACTCTTTTACTTTTTTTATTAGAGGGCCAAAACTCCCCGTTTGAACTTCGATATATTCGCCGTCTTTTCTTATGCCGTCAGCGACAAAAGTCCCTACTTCGGCTTCAGTCTTGCCTCCTGGGCCGGCATATTGAAATTTTAACGTGCGGTGAAGGGAACTTTCATTATTAGTGCCTATTTTTCGTGTATTCAAGTAATTCCTCGGCGCTAAGCAAGTCTAAAAAATGGTAGGTCTCGCTTACGCCTGTTCTTTCTTCGGTTTTTATCGCGGCAACCTTAAAGACAATCATCCTGTTGGTCGGCAAGGGCAGGCTCAGCACGTTGCCGTTCATGTCAACAAGGGAGTTAAACGGCAGCCGCCCCTGTACCTCTTGAATATCGCCTTCGGGAAAAACTATGTAAAATTCGCAAATTTGCATAAATAATCATACCAAAATGGCGAATTTTTCGCAATATTTTTTTTTGTACTACTCGAATGTATAGTTAAAAATGCAAGGTCATCGCGGTTATTTTATACTACTCAAATGTATAGTATGACAAAAAAACATTCGCAATTATTTCTCTTTTACTACACTAATGTATAGCTAAATACGCGAATTTATCGAATTTTCCCCATGTACTACATAGGTGTATAGTTAAATCAACATTTTTTTTCATTTTTTTGAAAAAAAAATCTTCAATAGTGTTGCGTTATTTTTTATTCCGATCAATACTGTAAGTGTCATTTAGTGACATAACCTAGAATACTGAGGATTATCGTGGAATTTCAACTACAAACTGGTACATTTGAATCTACTCTTGATGATAAAGGTAGAGTTGTTATTCCCGCTCCTTTGCGCGAACTCTATACCGGCAAGCTAGTTATTACGCAGGGCAAAGAATTGTGCGTATGGGTCATGCAATCCGCCACTTACCAGAGACTCCTTTCAAAATTCAAGAAAAAATGCGAAGAAAGGGCACTTAGTTCCGAAGAAATCGAGGCTTTTCAATACCAGCATGAAAGTACGGCATTTTCAGTGGAAATCGACCCAAAAACAGGGCGAATTCCCGTTCCAGCGTTCCTGCGTTCTTACGCGAATTTAACAAAGGACTGCCTTGTTGTGAGTATCAATAAGCATCTTGAGATTTGGAACGCGGACTACAATAAAAACTTCATGGAAGAGGTCAGGCTTATTAACAAGAACACCCATAAAAAACTTCTTGGTAAAGTTAATTTCTTTTCGGATGAGGATGAAGAATGACAAAGTATTATCACACGCCCGTTATGCTGAATGAAGTTCTCGAGTTGCTCGGACCGAAGGGAGAAAATGGGCTTTTTATTGACTGCAATACCGGCGAAGGCGGCCACAGTTATTCGATGATGTCAAAGTATCCCGATTTAAAATTGATCGCCATAGACGCGGATAAAGAAATTCTTGAGATCGCTAAAAAAAGGCTTGAGTCTTTTGCCGACCGTATTTATTTTTATTGCGGCTGGTCTTTTGATCTACTGACCGATTATCCTTCTCAGTTTAAAAGGCCGGATAGAATTTTATTTGATTTGGGCATTAGTTTTTATCATTACAAAAAAAGCGGCAAGGGCTTTAGCTTTGAAAAAGACGAGTATCTTGATATGCGCCTTGATACTTCAACGGGGCTTACTGCGGCTGATCTTCTTGCGCGTCTTCCCGAGAGGGAATTGGCTGATCTGTTTTACAATAACGCCGATGAGCGTTATTCGCGGCGCATTGCTTCGCTAATTGTTAATGAAAGGCAAAAATCGACTATTACGACAACTTCGGCTCTTGCCAATTTAGTGGAAAGAGCGGTACCGGCTTCTTACAGGCACGGACCTATTCATCCCGCGACAAAAGTTTTTCAAGCATTGCGTGTCGCGACAAACGGGGAGCTTTCACGGCTTCCATCGATCCTTGAGGCGGCGTTAAGGCTTCTCGAGCCGGAGGGGAGGCTCGGGGTGCTGACTTACCATTCTATCGAGGATAGAATCGTAAAAAATTTCATGCGGACTATGAACAAAGACTGTATTTGTCCGCCAAATGCGCCGATTTGTAAATGTGGGGGGCACCGCTCAATCAATATCATTACAAAAAAAGGCATTACTGCAGGAAAAGACGAGATTGAGCGGAATCCTCCTTCCAGAAGCGCGAGATTTCGCGTAGCGGAAAAAGTTTTAGACGAGGTTGATGATGATTAAACGGTTTTTACTGCTTTATTTTCTTGTTCTCACCATACCGCTTTGCCTTGGCATTTTGGTCTGGCAGTCTAACCGTTATCAAAATCTTGTAAAAGAATTGGAACGCCTTGATAAGTCGCAGACCGAATGGATCGAAAGCAATAAAAGGCTTATTGCCGGAATTGGCGAATATTCGTCTCCGGAAAGAATAGAGAGTCTCGCAAAAAGCGAACTTGATTTGCAAAAGATACCGCCTGAGTTTTTTCTTCAGGTAAAAATAATGGGGGGAAAGGGGCATGGAGACTGATTTGATGGGTATCGGCGAGCTGTCCGGTTTGCTGGGAGCGCGTCATATTTCATTTGCGCCTAATTTAAGTTTTTCTTCAGTAGCCATTGATTCCCGCGCCGTTAAAGAAGGCGCCCTTTTCTTCGCCCTTGCCGGCGCTTCGCAAGACGGTCATAAATTCGTGCAGACTGCTTTTAACTCAGGCGCAAGGGGCGCCGTCGTCGATTCTTCAAAACTGGAAAGTTTCGATTTAATTAATGCCGCCCAAAAAGCAGGCAAAGATTTAATCGTAGTGGAAAATACTTTAAAAGGCTTGCAGAATTCCGCAAGAGTCTATCTTGAGAAATTTCCCAATTTAAGAAAAGTTGGCATAACTGGCTCATCGGGAAAAACCACAACAAAAGAAATTACAGCGGCGATTATCTCATGCGAAAAAAATACCGTTATGAACAAGGGGAACCTTAATTCTGAGACGGGGCTTCCGTTATCAGTATTTGAAGTCCGCGCCTGTCATGAAGTGGGAGTTTTCGAACTTGGAATGAACAGGCAAAATGAAATATTTGAAATTGCCGAAGTTCTTAAACCAAACGCCGCATTAATCACAAATATAGGTTCCGCGCATATCGAATATTTCGGCAGTAAATCTAAAATTGTTAACGAAAAGAAATGCATTTTTAAATTTTTAAAAGACGGCGACATTGCCCTTATTCCCGAAAATGACGAGTACGCGAAAGAGATGGCGGATGGCGTTACGGGAAAAGTTAAATTTTACAGTCAGGATAATTTTAAGGAGTTTGAAGGATGCAGAAGCCTTGGTTTGGAAGGGACTGAAATTATCTGGGCGGGGGAAAAAGTACATTTTGCCCTGCCGGGGAAACACAGCCTTGACGACGCTATTGCCGCCATAGCGATAGCGAAAGAAATCCCAGTTTCAGATAACGCGATTATCAAAGGGCTTGAATCGGTTAAGCAGATTTTTGGCAGGCTTGAAATATTAAACGGAAAGCGGGCGACCGTTGTGCGCGATTGTTACAACGCAAATCCTGAGTCTTCTGCAAAGAGCGTTGAATTCTGCGATTCGCTTGAATGGCCGGGAAGGAAAGTTTATGTAATTGCCGATATGCTTGAATTGGGAGACAGTTCTGTTTTAGAACATGAAAAATTAGGTTTTCATTTGTCAGCGTCTTCCGCGAAAAAAGTTTTCCTGTTCGGCAATGAAATAAAAACTGCCGTGCGCGTCATGGAAGATAACGGCAAAGCGTTCTTTTATTCAAGCGATATAAATGATATTTCGACAGCAATTGACAGTTATGTGAAGAAAGGCGACCTTGTGCTGCTTAAAGGATCACGCGGTTGCGCCCTTGAAAGATTAACCGAAATGTTAACGGGGGTAAGCGATGTTTCTTGAATTCCTGGATTTCTTATTTAATTATTTTTCCCCGTTCCGCGTATTCTCGTATTTGACTTTCAGAGGCGCGTTTGCCGCCCTTACCACCCTGTTAATTTGTTTTATCTTCGGCGGAAAGATTATTGAGCTTTTGAAAAAGTTAAAAATAGGGCAGTCCATCCGCGAAGACGGACCACAGACCCATCTTGCCAAATCGGGAACGCCGACTATGGGTGGGACGTTTATAATTCTTTCCGTCGTAATAGCAATGCTGTTCTGGGGCAATTTGCATAATAAAGCCATCTGGATAACGATGGGCGCGTTCATGGCTTTTGGCGCCGTCGGGTTTGCCGATGACTATTTAAAAGTTATGCGACATAATTCAAAAGGGCTTGCGGCGCGGGTAAAACTCGCCGGACAGTTTGTAATCGCGATTACAATCGTTTTAATAATTTATTTTACTGGCGGCGAGAATATAACAGCCCTCTACATTCCCTTCTTTAAAGAGCCTGTTTGGGATATGGGCTGGCTATGGATCCCGTTTGCGGTATTGCTTGTCGTGGGCGAATCAAACGCGGTAAATTTCTCCGATGGTTTGGACGGCCTTTTGGCCGGTTTGTTAATTTTAGTTTTTCTTACGCTGTCGATCCTTACATACATTACGGGGCGCGTTGACTATTCCACATATCTGGGAATACCTTATATCCCCGAAGCTGGAGAACTTACCGTATTCTGCCTTGCTGCGACGGGCGCCTGCGTAGGTTTCTTGTGGTTTAACGCGCACCCCGCCGATTGTTTTATGGGGGATGTCGGAAGCCTGTCGCTAGGATGCGTAATCGCGGTTATTTCGTTAATGACGAACAAGGAAATATTACTGCTTGTAATCGGCGGAGTCTTCGTTATTGAAATTGTATCGGTGATCCTGCAAGTAGCGTCTTTTAAATTGCGGAAGAAGAGAATTTTCCGTATGGCCCCGCTTCACTATCACTATGAAATGCTTGGCTGGTCGGAAAACAAGACCGTTATCCGCTTTTGGATACTGGGCGGTTTGTTCGCCATTATCGCACTATCAACTTTAAAAATTCAATAGGAGAAGGATGTATATGTTTGACGCGGAGAGAGCGCAAAACCAAAATACGGCAAACCTCTTTTGTTTATGCGTGATACTGTTATTTGGAATGGGGCTTGTAACGCTCTATTCAGCGTCATACTCTTTCGCGGCGCGATTTTTCGGGGAAGGAAATTATTTTATTGTAAGACAGTTGATTTACGGCGCGGTGGGAATTGTCCTTTTTATTTTTTCTTTGCTGATTAATCTTAACGTACTTAGGAAATTTTTATTGCCTCTTGTAGTCATCGCCGCTTCTTTATGTGTTTTAACATTTATACCAGGCATAGGCGTTGAACGCTATGGCGCATCACGCTGGATAGAATTCGGCATATTCACTTATCAGCCGTCGGAGATGGTGAAATTTGCGCTTCCGTTGTACCTTGCCCATCTGCTTGATAAAAAATCAGATAACCTTGACAATTTTTATTCAGGCATTCTGCCGCCGGTTCTGGTTACGGGAATTTTCTTCGGTCTTATTTACAGGCAAAATAATTTCTCTACCGCGATTTTTATCGTCATAAACGCTTTAATAATATTTTTCCTTGCCGGCATCCGTTACCGTTATTTCTTTGCGGCGATTACAATGATTATTCCGATTTCCGCGCTTTTAGTTTTTACCAAAGAGTACAGGGTCAGGCGGCTGGTCAGTTTTTTAAAGCCCCAGTGGGATCCGCTTGGCGCGGGATTTCAGGTTAACGCCAGCAAAGACGCTATTGTTTCAAGCGGTTTATTTGGGCGGGGCGTCGGGGAAGGCACGCGCAAGTTGGCGAGTATTCCAGAGATTCACTCGGATTTTGTTTTTAGCGCGTATGTCGAAGAAACGGGATTTATCGGCGTTCTGTTATTTTTTGCCTTGTTTGTCGTTTTCGCGGCACTTGGATATAAAGCCGCTTTGGACAGCAAGACTTTATTTGGAAGGTTATTGGCGGCGGGATTAACCACTCTAATCGTGTTTCAGGCGATGCTGAATACGGCTGTTGTTTCCGGGGCTGTTCCGGCAACAGGAATACCGCTTCCCTTCTTTTCCGCCGGAGGCTCTTCGCTTATTACGACGATGATTTGCGCCGGTCTTATAGCAAATGTGGCAAGAAATAAAGTCGAGACGGCAGGCGGAAAAGCAAAATCAAATTACGAAGTATCGGAGGATGATAATGACTACTGAATATTATTATGAAACTTCTGATACGGCAGTTTCAAAAAAGAAATCTAATGAGAAAATTGAAAAGGGCCTTAAAAGCCTGTTAATTATAGCCGTCATTATTTTATCTGCGGAATTAATTTGGCTCTTCGGCGTAAGCCCGTTTATTCCCTTCTCATCCGTTGAGGTTCACGGATTTTCCGGCCTAACAAGGCCTCAAATTCTTTACCTTGCCGGCATTGACGACAGCTCTTCATATTTTTCAACTAACGTTAATATTGTCAAAGAAAAACTTTCTTCTAACATTCTTGTTGAATCGGCCGTTGTAATAAAGCGTTTTCCCGATAAACTGTCAATCTATTTAAATCCGCGCCAGGCCGCCGCCGTTACATTGGCGAATATAAATTCAAAACAAGTAATGATTTATATTGACAGACAAGGAGTGTTTTACAAAATAGAAAGCGGCGATTTGCGGGAAAAGCCCAATATTCCCGTTATTTCTGGAATTGAAAATCCGCAGCTTAATATGCGTCTTCCTGTGGCGCTTGTTCCGTTAGCTGAAAATCTAGGTAAAATTTCCGTATCATCGCCTGAATTGTTATCCGCTATCTCCGAGATACGGATCGAAAGAAAAGCATGGAACGGTTATGATCTTGTTCTTTTCCCCGTTCATAGCGGCATAAGGGTAAGAGTGGAGAATAATTTTACGGAAGATACGCTTAGGTATATGCTGCTTATGTTAAATGTGTTTGAAACGGATGATAAACGTCCGCAGGAAATTGATTTTAGGTCTGGCATAGGTTCTTATAAAGTAGAGGAGTTGTCTTGATGAATAGTGGAATAGTAGCGTCGTTGGATATTGGATCAACATACGTGCGCGTCATTATTTGCGAGCGAGACGCGGACGGGCGCTTAAAAATAATCGGTTCAGGTCTGCGGCCTTCCACAGGTTTAAGAAAGGGAGTGGTTGTAAATATCGAGGCTACCGTTCACGCCATAGAAGCGGCGATTGAAGACGCGGAGATGATGAGCGGGCTTGAAGTAACCGACTGCTGGACGGGAATAGGCGGAAACCATATAAACGGGATAAATTCCCGAGGCGTTGTCGGAGTAACGGGAAAAAAACGCGACACAAGAGAAAGAGAGATTGGGCAGGAAGATATAGACCGCGTAATTGAAGCTGCAAAAGCCGTTGTAATACCTACGGATAGGCAGATATTGGAAGTAATACCGCAGAATTTTAAAGTGGATGATCAAAAAGGGATAAGAAACCCCATGGATATGCTGGGAGTGCGCTTGGAATCGGAAGTGCATATAATTACATGCAGCGTGACAGGAGGGCAGAATTTAATTAAGTGCGTCAACCGCGCGGGTTTCCGCGTTAATGAGCTTATTTTACAGACCCTTGCCGCCGGACGCGCCGTTCTTACGCAGGAAGAAATAGACCTTGGCGTCGCGTTAGTTGATCTTGGAGGGGGAACGACGGATATGCTCGTTTACGTGGAAGGCGCCCCGTATTCAACCTATACGATACCCGCCGGCGGTACGCAAGTTACAAGCGACATATCAATTATTAAAAATATTTCCGTTGATAATTCTGAGAAGATTAAAATTGACGCGGGATGCTGCTGGGACGCGATGTTAGATGAAGATGAGACAGTAATCGTGCCTGGAGTGGGGGGAAGACCCCCGATAACAATTCCCCGTTCGCAGATACTCGCGATTATTAAACCTAGAATGGAAGAAATATTTAAGCTGATAAAACAACATCTTGACTCGCTAAATCTACCGCGTCCGCTTGGAGGAGGCGCTGTATTAACAGGCGGCGGGGCGCAGTTGTCAGGCGTTGTTGATCTTGCGAACAGCATATTAAAACTGCCGGCTAGGCTTGGAAGTCCTATACCGTCTCAGGATTTGGAGGGATTGGTGGAAGAATACCGGACGCCCTCTTATGCCACAGTCATTGGGCTTGCGCTTGAGGGAAACCGAAGGGCGGGCGTTGATTCAGGCGAAAGAGGCGAGCGGCACGGGGAAAAAAAGAACGAAGCTCTTATTGGCAAGTTAATATCTTGGCTTAAAGAGGAGTTCGCTTAATCTGAAAATATAAACGTTGTTTTAAAGTCAGATAAGAAAAATTTAATTGGGAGGGGTTAAAAAGATGAATGTTTTTGCAGTATGTGAGAAACCGCAGGTACTACAATTTAAACCGCAGGAGGCGTCCGTTTCTCTAAAGGTTGTTTCAGCCAATGAAAACAGGGAGATTATTAAAGCGCGTAACGATGTTCCGGCTGTAATAAAGGTAATATCCCTGGGCGGCGGAGGCGGAAACGCGTTAAACCGCATGATTGAAGCTAATATAGCCGGAGTTGAATTTATTGCGGCTAATACGGATATTCAGGATCTGTATAAAAAGAGCAGGGCGAAGGTTAAAGTGCAAATTGGCGCCGAGATAACAGGAGGACGCGGGGCGGGAGGAAATCCCGAAAAAGGGGAAAAAGCGGCGATAGAAGATCAGGTGGCGATTGCCGAAGCGTTAAGGGGCGCGGATATGGTTTTTATCACCGCTGGAATGGGCGGCGGAACAGGAACAGGATCGGCCCCGATTGTCGCAAAAATCGCAAGGCAATTGGGCGCCCTTACGGTAGCCGTAGTTACAACGCCTTTTGAATTTGAAGGCCGTTATAAAATGAGGCTTGCCGAAGAAGGGATCGCGAAACTGCGCGATGAAGTTGACACTTTAATAGTTATCCCGAATCAGCATCTTTTTAAAGTTGTTGATAATAAAACAACGTATAACAAAGCCTACATGATAGCTGATGAAATACTGTGCCGTGGAGTGCAGGGAATATCGGAGCTTATTACCGAAACAGGGTATAAAAACACTGATTTTGCCGATGTTGAAACGGTCATGAAGGGCAAAGGCGACGCGCTAATGGGCATTGGCTATGGCACCGGTGAAAACAGGGCGCAGGACGCCGTTAAAAACGCCATTGACAACCCCCTTCTTGAAGATACAAGCATAGACGGAGCTACGGGAGTTCTTGTTAATATCGTTGGGCCTGATGACATAACGCTTGTTGAAATACATAATAGCATTCAATCTATAAGGGAAAAATGTGATCCGGAAGTAAACATTATTCACGGCCTTCGCATAGAGCCTGAATTGGAAAACGCTGTTCAGATAACGCTTATCGCTACAGGTTTTAACGGTAAAAAACGCATGGATGAAAAACAAAGCGAACTGAACAAAATTCCCAATCCGGATTTTATTGATTACAATGAATTTGAAGGAATGGTTGAAAGAACAAAAAAACCGGAATATCTTTCATATCTGCCACAGCGTGAATATCAGGATGATCTGGACGTGCCGTCCATTATAAGAAAACATAATTACAGGACGGAAGAAAGACAGGTTTTGGAAAGAGTGGAGAAATATTAGTTTGAAAAATTCAGAACTTCTTGCCAGATACTGTTCTCGTCTTATAGCGATAGAGCGGCTCGCATTACTTACAAAAGAATGTTACCGTCTTGAGATAAAGTGTTTTCTTGAATATCTTGAATCAAGAAAAATTTCACTTTCTAAAACAGACGCGGCATTTCTTACAGAATATCTTGTTATGCGCGGTAATGCGGATAAAATAAAACCTCGTTCTGTCGCAAAGGCTATTTCCGCGCTCAGATCTTTTTACAGATTTGCAGAGGATGAAGGACTGGTAGAAAGTAATCCGGCGGATGTTCTTGAAAGCCCCAAACGAAAAATTAATATTCCCGAGGTAATGGACAGGAAAACTATAGAAAATCTTTTAAATGTTATAGACACGTCAAAACCGCAGGGCTGCCGAGACAGATGTCTTTTTGAGTTAATTTATTCGGCGGGACTGCGCGTTTCTGAGGCCGTGGGGCTTAACATAAAAGATGTTGATATCGGAGGAGGAGTCGCAAAGGTTAAGGGAAAAGGCAATAAAGAACGTATTGTGCTTTTTGGAAAAGAGGCCGCAGATCAGCTAAAACAATATTTGCAATACGCAAGGCCTAAGCTGGCGGGAAAAATAAACAAGACCAATGCGCTTTTTATCGGAAGAAACGGCAACCGCCTCTCCAGAAAGGGCATTTGGAAAAATTACGCGAAATCCGCCTGCCTTGCAGGTACGTCGTCGCATATTCACGCATTACGGCACAGTTTTGCGACTTCGTTATTGGCGGGAGGGGCGGATTTAAGGACGGTACAGGAACTTTTAGGGCATGCCGATCTTGGCACAACTCAGATTTATACGCATGTGGATACGTCAATCTTACGGGAAAATCACCGTCGTTATCTTCCCAAATTACATAAGACGGAAGGGTGAGATTATATGACAAGACTAAAAGAAATATTAAAAGCTATTCTTGTTGTTGCCGTGATAGGTACGGTCTTTTATTTTGTATATCAAAACGTAAATACAAAAACTCACAGGGAGTTGGCAAAACGCATCGCTGAATTAAGCCCGAAAGGCGGCCCACCTGAAACAATTGACGGTTTAAGAAAAGCAATCGCGTTATACGAAGATCAGATCGAAAGGAACGTAAGGGAAGGCGCTCAAACCGGCGTTTACTGGAAAATACTGGCTATAAGGCTTGCGGATAAAAAAATGCACAATGACGCGCTTAACGCGTTTGAAAGGGCAATTTATTATAATACCGAAGACCCGACGATTTACTATTTAACAGGAATTTCAGCCGCGTCAGCAGCAAAATCACTTGTAGGATTTTCTACGGGAGAGCAGAAAGAAAAAGACAGATTGTATAAACTTTCCGAGAATTCGTATTTGCGCGCGATGGAACTTGACGTTACATATACAAAGCCAATGTACGGCATAGCAATATTGTATATTTTTGAACTTGACAGGCCGCAGGACGCAATTCCGTATCTTGAGCGTTATCTGAAAATAAACGTCTCTGATATTTCCGCAATGTTTGTTCTGGCGAGGGCGTATTATTCTACGGAAAATTATTCAGGGGCGGTTGAATTATACGATAAAATTATCAGCCGCACAAAAGATAAAAAGATCAAAGAAGAGGCTCAAAACAACAAAGATATAATTCAGGGGATGATATATGAGTAAACGCGGTTTGCTGGATTTAATAATTTCTCTTTTACCGGATCTAAAAATAACGGAAAAAATTTCGTTATTGCAAGTCTTTGAAGACGAAGAAAAATTATTTGTCCAGACTAAAAGAAGCATGGAAGAAATTCTAGGTCGCGAATTACGTGAATTTTGGGATATTACGGAAATTCATGAAAAGGCGGGAAGTATTGACACAACTTGCAGAATGCGCTCTATTAAATGGGTATCATGGAATGACGCTGATTATCCGCCGCTTTTAAGGGAATCCTACGATCCGCCGGCCGTTATTTTTTACATGGGAAAGCTTCCAAACCCTGAAAAATCGCTTTTGGGAATGGTCGGTACAAGGAAACCAAGCCCGCAGTCTGCGGAACAGGCGTATAAAATTGCAGGTAACATCGGCAGGGCGGGAATATCGGTAATATCAGGCCTTGCCTTGGGAATTGACGCAATGTCCCACCGGGGCAATCTTATCGGAAGCGCGCCGGGATACGCGGTATTGGGATCCGGCATAGACCAGATATATCCTTCCGTGAACAGGCCGTTGGCAAAACGGATATTGGATTCGGGCGGCGCGATAATTTCCGAGTATCCGCCCGGAGTGCGTCCGAGCAAATGGACGTTTCCGGCGAGGAACAGAATTATCGCCGCCATGTCGCGGGGGGTGTTAATTGTGGAAGCGCCTAAAAAATCGGGAGCGTTAATTACTGCCGGCTTCGCGCTGGAGCAGGGAAAAGACCTTTGGGTCGCTTCCTGCGGATTGCGGGAAGACGGGAAATTTGACAAAAGAGGAACGATTAAACTTGCGCAGGACGGGGCGGAAATAATTAATTCCGCGTGTGAGGTGCTATATAAATGGAATATGGCGGCGGCGGAATTTGATTATAATACGGCTGAGAAATCAGGGGCAAACAAAAATGAAATTATCCATTCAATGGCTAATTTTTTAAAAATTGAAATTTAAGGATGCGGTATGACGGCTGAAAAAACTGTAAAAAAGAGTCCGGCAAAAAAGAAATCATCAAAACCGGAAAAACAAGTATTGGTGATCGTGGAATCTCCGGGAAAAGTGAAAACTATTGAAAAATATTTAGGGCCTTCCTACAACGTGAAAGCGTCGATGGGCCATCTTATTGATCTGCCCAAATCCAGAACTGCGATAGACGTGGATCATAATTTTGAGCCTGAATATATCACAGTCCGAGGAAGGGCGAAAATTTTAAAAGAATTGCAAATGGACGCGAAAAAATCCGGCAAAGTTTTGCTTGCCTGTGATAATGACCGCGAAGGGGAGGCAATCGCGTGGCATTTGCGTAACGCCATTACCGCAAAAACTGAAAAAGTTCCCATTGAACGGATCAGTTTTAACGAAATAACGCCCCAAGCCGTTAATGACGCGGTTCTTAATCCGCGCGGCATTGATGAAGACAAAGTTGCCGCCCAAAAAGCGCGGCGCGTTCTTGACAGGCTTGTAGGCTACAATCTTTCGCCTCTTCTTTGGAAAAAAGTAAAGAACGGCCTTTCCGCCGGAAGAGTTCAATCTGTCGCGTTACGCCTTATCTGCGAAAGGGAAAAAGAAGTTGACAATTTTATTCCGGAAGAATACTGGACTCTTGAAGCGGATTTTAAAGCCGGAAAATCAATTTATGCTTCCCAACTTGTTCTTTGGAATAACAGCAAACCGGAGCTTAAAAGCGAGGCGGAAGTCAAGTCAATCATAGAAAAAATTCAAAACAGTGATTTTTTGGTTTCCGACGTCCGTGAGACTGATAAAACAATCAGGCCAAAAGCTCCGTTTACCACATCGCAATTACAGCAGACTTCTGCCAATCGTTTGGGTTTCACATCACGCAAGACAATGCAGGTGGCGCAACAGCTTTACGAAGGCGTGGGCATCGGCGCTTCTCGCGTCGGTCTTATTACTTATATGCGTACCGACAGCGTCCGTATTTCAAATACCGCCATTGAAGACGTTAGAAATTGGCTTGTGAAAAATTTTCCTGGCGACTTGCCCGAAAAACCTGTTGAATACGCGGTTGGCAAAAATGCGCAGGACGCCCATGAAGCCATAAGGCCCACATACACGGAATACACGCCTGAATCAATTAAGGAATACCTTACAAAAGATCAGCTCCGCCTTTATACGATTATCTGGGAGAGATTTGTTTCAAGCCAGATGAATAACGCGAAAAGCAGAACTGTCAGCGTTGACATTAAGGTTACGGCAGGGCAGGATGAAGGGCTTTTCCGCGTCAGCGGAACCAAACTTCTTGAGAAAGGGTTTTATAAGGCGATTAAACTGCTTTCTTCCAAAGAGGAAAGCGGCGGTTCATGTCCGGCGCTAAAAACAGGCGATAATTTAAAAGTTGAAAAATTTAAAACAGAACAGCATTTTACGCAGGGGCCGGCGCGTTATTCAGACGCTTCAATCGTGCGCATTCTGGAAGAAAAAGGCATAGGCAGGCCTTCAACTTACGCGTCAATTATTTCTGTTTTATTGGACCGCTACTATGTTACGCGATCAAATAAACAGTTGGTGCCGACAGTGTTGGGCAAACTGATAAATGAAGTGCTGGTTGAACACTTTCCGCATTATGTTGACGTTGATTTTACCGCGTCAATGGAAACAAAGCTGGATGCAGTTGAAGAAAACAAGGTTAGCTGGCCTGACATGATAAGGGAATTTTGGCAGCCGTTTAAAACTACCGTAGACGACGTGAGTAAAACAATTGAATCGTACAAAGGCACTTTGGATGAAAAAACTGAATTTGTCTGTGAAAAATGCGGAAAACCGATGTTAAAAAAACTCGGGCGTTTTGGATTTTTCCTTGCGTGTTCAGGTTTTCCCGAATGTCGGAATACAAAATCAATTCCGCTGGCGAAATGCCCCAAATGTAACGGCGATATAGTAGCGAGAAAAACCAAAGGCAGGGGCAAGGAATTTTACGGCTGTACAAATTATCCCGAATGTGATTTTATAAGCCACTTTAAGCCGATAAATCAGAAATGTCCGAAATGCGGTTTTTTCATGGTGGAAAAGTATGACAAGAAAAACGGCGCGCATAAGGCGTGCATAAATCCAGATTGCGATTATTTGCACAGCGCGGATGATAACGAGGAGTAATAATGAAAGAAGAAAAAAATGAGCGGAATATTGATTCTCAAATAGTCAATGAATTTTTATCTTATATGGAATCCGTAAAAGGATGCTCAGAAAGGACGGTGGAAGCTTACGGAAACGATCTTCTGCGTTATGCGAATTACTGCGCTAATCGCGGGATTGCCCCGGAAGAAGCGTCCCCCTATGAAGTGCAGAGTTTTATCGCGGAATTGACCGCTGAAAAAATGGCGGCGGCAAGCGTTAACCGCTGTCTTTCTACAATTCGCGGTTTTTACCGCTGGATGGCGCGTTTTGAAAAAAGGCCGGATAATCCCTGCCGCTCTTTGCGTAATATAAAGACTCCCGTAAGACTGCCGGATGTTCTATGGGAAGATGAAATGGCGGATTTTGCCGCTCTTCCCGAAACTACGGGTATTCTCTGGCCGGAAAGGGACAAGGCGCTTATTATGGCGATGTACTCAGGCGGTTTGCGCATATCGGAAGCGGTGTCGCTTTCCATGGCGAATATATCCGCCGATCTTGACGAGGCGAAAATAACGGGAAAGGGCGGAAAACAGCGTTATGTGTTTTTCAGCGATGAGGCGGTTGTGGCGATTCAGGAATATCTTCCGCAAAGGGCGGAGAGGTTGAAAATGGCTGGAATTGACGGGAAAAAAAGCGCTTTGTTTATCAGCAGAAAAGGACAGCCTATTTCCATTCCCGGAGTGCGCTGGATTATTTCGCGTTATGCGCTGCATTCCGGCATCGGGAAAAATATTCACCCGCACGCGCTTCGGCACAGTTTCGCGACCCATCTTGTAAATTCGGGATGCGACGTGCGCGTGGTTCAGGAAATGCTGGGACATTCAAACATTTCCACTACCCAGCGTTACACGCATGTTAATTTTGAAAAAATGAAGAAGGTGTATGCGGCGTCACATCCGCATTCCGGAGGACGGCATGGATGAAAAAATAAGGAGTACTACCGTAATAGCGGTAAGAAAAGACGGCAAGGTCGCTATGGCGGGAGACGGCCAGGTGACAATGGGAAATACGGTAATGAAAAACAACGCGCGTAAAGTGCGCCGCCTTATGGACGGGAAAGTGCTTTGCGGTTTTGCGGGGGCTACTGCGGACGCGTTTACCCTCTTTGACCGTTTTGAAGAAAAGTTAAAAGAATATTCAGGCGATCTCGCGAGAGCCGCAGTTGAATTGGCGAAAGACTGGCGTATGGACCGCACTTTAAGGCGGCTTGAAGCTCTTCTGCTTGTGGCGGATATATCTAAAATACTGTTAATATCAGGAACCGGTGACGTGATTGAACCCGCCGAAGACGCGCTTGCGATTGGCTCGGGGGGAAATTACGCTTATGCAGCCGCGCTTGCGTTTATGGAAGGAAGCCAATTTTCGGCTGCGGAAATAGCGGAAAAAAGTTTAAAAATTGCGGGTAACATCTGCATATATACAAATATGCAAATAACATTGGAGGAATTAGGATGATGGAAGACAAAAAGGAATACACTCCAAGGCAGATAGTGTCGGAATTGGACAAGTATATCGTGGGCCAGAAAAAAGCCAAAAGAGCCGTCGCTGTGGCGTTACGCAACCGCGTTAGAAGGTTAAAACTTGAACCAGAGATACGCGAAGATATCGCCCCTAAAAACATTTTAATGATTGGGCCGACGGGGGTTGGAAAAACGGAAATCGCCCGCCGTCTCGCGAAACTTGCGGGTTCCCCCTTTATTAAAGTGGAAGCCACAAAATATACTGAGGTGGGTTATGTCGGCAGGGATGTGGAGTCCATGATACGCGATTTAATGGCAGCCGGGTTTCAAATGGTAAAACAGGAGATGCAGGAGGCGGTTAAACAGGAAGCTGAAAAACGCGCTGAAGACGCTCTCTTGGATTTATTACTGCCTATTAGCGAGAAAAAACATAAAGAGAAAAAACCGCGCCCCGGTCCGATAATGAGGCCTATGGGCACTTTTCAAATTAACCCTGAAAATTCTAACAGCAGTATTATCGCTACAACGTTGCAGTTGGGGTTTCCCGCTTTTAAGAAAAATAAAGATACGCAGGATGATGAAAATAACGCAGGCGAGATGAAAGACGCGCAAGGGCAGGAAGAATCTGCGGAAGAAATAAAAGACGGCGAAAATGAAAGGTTTAAGGCGACTAGGGAGAAATTAAGGGTCATGCTTCGCGAAGGTCAACTTAATGACAGAACGGTCGAATTGACGGTAGGGCAAAGCCCGACTATCCCGGCTTTTGAAATGATGGGCGGCAGCATGGAAGACCTTGAAGCGAGCATTTCAGGAATCGCAGGAATGTTAGGCGGCGTTCAAAAGAAAAAAGTGGTAAGCGTTCCCAGGGCGATGGAAATATTAAGAGCCGAAGAAGCCGAAAAACTTGTAGACCGCGACAGGGTAAGCGATGAGGCGCGTCAGCGTGTGGAAGAAACCGGCATAATTTTTATAGACGAAATTGATAAAATCGCGGTTAAAGGCGACAGGGGCGGCGGCCCAGACGTTTCGCGCGAAGGCGTACAGCGCGACATTCTTCCCATTGTTGAAGGGGCGACTGTCAATACAAAGTGGGGGCCGGTCAATACTGATCACATTCTCTTTATCGCGGCTGGCGCTTTCAACGTAAGCAAGCCTTCGGACTTAATCCCCGAATTGCAGGGAAGATTCCCCCTGCGCGTAGAATTGGATTCCTTGGGCAAGGACGATTTCTTGCGCATTTTAACCGAGCCTAAAAACGCCCTTATCAAACAGTACACGGAATTGCTCGCGACTGAAAATGTCGGTCTGGTATTTACGCCGGAAGCTATCGAGCACCTTGCGGCCCTTGCCGCAGAGGTCAACTCTAAAATGGAAAATATCGGGGCAAGGCGGCTTCATACGATAATGGAGACTTTGCTGGAGGAGGTTTCCTTTGAAGCGTCCGATATTGCGCCCGCGAAAATTGACATAACTGTAGATTATGTCAACCAAAAACTGGCGGATATCGTCAAAGATCAGGATCTTGGCAGATATATCCTTTGATTAGACAGGTAAAGAGGGGGGGAAATTTTGCCGAAATTTGAATTGGGAGGAATGTTTTATGAACACATTCGCTAAAACTATCGATTTATTGCATCGCGGAATGGATGCAAGCGTCGTCCGCAGACAGGTCATTGCCAACAATTTGGCCAATGCCAATGTTCCAAATTTTAAGCGCACAAACGTCAATTTTGAAAGCGAGTTAAAACGGGCGCTCGATTCGGAAAGAAAAAGGCCGGCGCTGGAAATGACCGTGACGGATCCAAGGCATTTTCCAAACTACAAGGAAAAGGATTACCGTGATGTGCAAATTCGCCGCGTTTTGGACTACACAAGCACGTACAACAACAACGGGAACAATGTTGACCCTGAAAGGGAATTCATGCTTGCCACAAATAACCAGATGACTTACACGCTTTTTGCGCAGTCTGCGGCGTTTGAATTTAGCCAGATAAATAAAGTATTAAGAGGATAAGGAAGGATTAAATGGGAATTTTCAATTCGATAAATATTGCGGCGACGGGCTTGACGGCAAACAGGGTAAGACTTGACGTGATTGCCAATAATATGGCGAATATCAATACGACAAGAACGACCGAGGGCGGCCCTTTCAGGCGCAGCCGCGTAATTATGCGGCCTATGGTGGAAAGCCCGTACTGGCGTTCCCCGTTCCTGCCCAAATCTTTGGATAACGGAATGGGCAGGGGAGTGCGCGTCGCGGAAGTTCAACAGGATCGCTCAACTGAGCCGCGTTATGTTTACGATCCGACTCATCCCGACGCTATTCTTTCGGGTCCGCGAGAGGGTTATGTAGAAATGCCCAACGTGGACATTGTTACGGAAATGACGGATATGATTTCAGCTTCGCGCTCCTATGAGGCGAATGCCGCTATTATTGAAGGATCAAAATCCATGTTCCAAAGAGCTTTGGACATAGGGGCAAAATAGTTTTTTTAAGGGGAGGGACTTATGAAGATTTTTAATAACCAGGCTTTTATTACCGAGGCTGCCGCGAGGAATTATTCGGTAACGATGAACCGCACTCATGAAAAGCACATGCTGCCGCCTGACAGCCCGTATTTTGGAAACGGCCATAAAGCTTTGGCGCTTAGGGACGCGATAGGCGCACAGGGCGTTACAAGGGCTGGCGTTTTTGAAGACGCTATGCTTCAGGCGCTTGATAAAGTGTCGGGGGCGCAGTTAAACGTAAGCGCTCTGGAAAAGGAAGCGATGATCAACCCCGATTCGGTTGATATTCACGATATTACAATTGCCCAGGCCGAGGCTGGCATGGCTCTTGACATTACGCGAAATATTTTAAGCAGATTGGTTCAGAGCTGGAGAGATTTGATAAATACAAGATAATAAATATATTTGGGGGGGGAAATGAACGAGTTTTTCAAAAAATTATTAACTAAGGTTACGGCGTTATGGGCAGGATGGTCTTTACGGCAAAAGATCATAATTGCGGTAATAGCCGTTGTCATCATCGGTACGGTTATTACGCTATTTCGCGTTTCAGCCACGCCGGTTTTATCGGCCGTTATCAGCAGGCCGATCACCGATGAAAATTTGCTGAACAGGATAGTAAACCGCATTGAGATGGAAAATGTTAAAGTTACGGTTACTCCTGACAATGTCGTGCGGGTTGCGGACGATGAGACTGCGCGGCGCATGAGGGTAATTCTTCAGAGTGAGGATTTGCTTCCGTCAAAAATTGATCCTTGGGAGATCTTTGACAAAGAACGCTGGACAACTACCGACATGGATCGCAATGTCAGATTCCAACGCGCGCAGAAAGATATGATCGTCATTCATCTAAAGGCGATTGAAGGCATAGATAATGTCGAATTGAACATTGTGTGGCCGCAGGAAAAATTATTCTTAAATGATCAAAAACCCGCGACCGCAGGCCTTACAATTATACCGACTCCGGGAAGCGACATTACCAAAGACAGAAAAAAAATTGAAGGCATACAAAAACTTCTTAAATCCGCTATAGAAGGGCTGACGGATGAAAATATCACAATAACTGACAATTACGGGAACGTGCTTAACGATTTTGAAGGATTAAAAGATTTTGACAAACAAGCTCTTACTGAACGTCAGCAAAAATTTCTAATGACGCTGGAAAAAAAGTACAGGGGAGACATACTTACAGCCATTCAAAAAACATTTTCTGAAGACCGCGTAAGGGATCTTAACGTAAAATTTGAAATGGATATGTCCAAAAAATTCGTTGATACAGTAGAGAACTTCCCCGTTACATTTAAACCAAGGACGCCCGGACTTTCTTATGACGATTCAATTATAAAAGATTCACTTGTAAGATCAAGCAGCAAATCTGATACAAAATGGGAAGGCGTGGGATTTAACCCTGAAGGCCCAGCGGGAGTGGAAGGGCAGACCCCTCCCGCCTTTGAGGATATGGATAATTTATACGGAAAAATGAATCAAACGACGGAAGTTCTTAATTATGAGATTAACCAGCGCAAGTCGCAGGAAGAAAAAAGCCCGCAAATTGATCACGTATCAGTTTCCGTAAACATAGACGGGGAATGGAAAATAAAATATGACGCCAAAAGAAACCCAATAATCACGCCGGACGGAACCATTGAGAGGGAATATATTCCGGTTCCGGAAAAAGATTTACGCGATACCGAAGCGTTAATCCGCGACGCTATCCTTTATAACTCGGCAAGAGGCGATTCCGTTACGGTAAGAAATATTCCATTTGATCGCAAAGATCAATTTAAAAAGGAAGACGAGGCGTTTTTCAGGAAAAAACAAATGCAGCTTACAATAATTGTTTTTATAGCGGGTTTGACAATTATGTTATTTGGATTTATGCTGTTTAGGACGATCTCCCGCGAGATGGAAAGGCGTAAGAGGCTTGCCGAAGAAGAGCGGGCGCGCAGAGAACAGATGTTGCGGGAAAGCGCGATGGCTGAGGCGGAACAGGAAGGAGAGGATGTCTCAATCTCCACGGAAGAACGCACAAGGATGCAGTTGATGGAAAGCGCCATCAATTTGGCAAAGGAGCATCCGGAAGACGCCGCCCAGCTTATTAGAACGTGGATATTGGAGGAATAAACTATGGCAAAATCACCATTAACGCCCGGAGCTATCGTAGGCGGCAGTACCAAAAAGAAGAACGTAAAAGAATATTCAGGCAGGCAAAAAGCCGCTATATTTCTTGTAACAATAGGTTCGGAAATTTCCGCTGAAATATTTAAATTCCTGCGCGAAGATGAAATTGAAACTCTCACCTTTGAAATCGCAAGGCTTGAAACAATAGACGCGGAACAGAAAGACGCCATCCTTCAGGAATTCCAAGAACTGATGATGGCGAACCAGTTTATCTCCACAGGCGGCATCGACTACGCTAGGGAGCTTTTGGAAAAATCACTCGGAAGCCAAAAAGCGATTGACATTATCAACCGCTTAACGTCGAGCCTCCAGGTGCGCCCGTTCGACTTTATCCGCCGAACTGACCCGGCGCACCTTTTGAACTTTATTCAACAGGAACATCCGCAGACAATCGCCCTTATTCTGGCGTATTTGGAGCCGAACAAGGCTTCCATCATTCTGCAAAACCTGCCGCATGAAGTGCAGAGCGACGTGGCGCGGCGCATCGCGACAATGGACAGAACAAGCCCTGAAGTATTACGCGAAGTTGAGCGCGTACTTGAAAAGAAACTTTCATCGCTGTCAAGCGAAGACTACACCGCAGCGGGCGGCGTTGAGAGCATAGTAGAAATATTGAACCTTGTAGACCGCGCCTCAGAAAAGCAGATTATCGAAGCGTTGGAAGACGAAGACCCGGAACTTGCCGAAGAGATCAAGAAAAGAATGTTCGTATTCGAAGACATCGTTATGCTCGACGACCGCGCCATTCAAAAAGTTATGCGCGAAGTGGATTCGCAGGAACTCGCGAAAGCGCTTAAATCAGTCGATTCGGAAGTACAGGACAAGATATTCAAGAATATGTCAAAACGCGCGGCAAGCATGCTCAAAGAAGACATGGAGTACATGGGGCCGGTACGTTTGAAAGACGTTGAAGAAGCGCAGCAAAAGATAGTATCCATTATCCGCCATCTTGAGGATACCGGTGAAATCGTTGTAGCTAGAGCAGGTGAGGACGAGCTTGTCGTATAACGATATAAGGTATAAAGAGGTTAGCTTATGTTAAAGGCCGTTTTCAGACCGAATGAATTGGTAACGCTTCCTGAGAAGGTCGTTATTGATACTCCTACTTCCTATCCTGAAGTTACGCATTTGTCCACCCTAGAAGAAGACGTGGAAAGCCTTGAGACCGTTGAAGAATATACGGGACCTACTGCGGACGAGCTTCGGCGCGAAGCTGAATTGTTCAAATCAAGGTGGGAAGAAGAAAAGGGACGAATGATTTCTTCGGCAAAACAAGAAGCGGATAAAATTGTACAAGACGCGCAGAAAGCGGCCTTTGCGGAAGTTAAAAGGCAGACTGATGAGGCTCAAGTTTTAAAACAGCAAGCGGAAGAAGAAGCGGAGCGCATAATAGCGGACGCAAAGGTAAAGGCAAGTGAACATGAAGAGGAAGTAAGAAAATCTTTGGAGACGGAACGCAGGGAGGCGAAAGAACAGGGAAAGACTGAGGGCAAGGAAGACGGATATGCCGAAGGGAAAGCGGAAGTTGACCGCCTAATCGAGAGAACTCAGGTAGTGCTTGAACGCGCTCAGGACAAGAGGGCGGATATTTTAAGCGATACGGAAAAAGAAATTATATATTTGGTGCTTCTTATTACGCGGAAAGTTATCAAGGTTATATCTGAAAACCAGCGTGATGTGATAATTTCCAATGTAGTTGAAGCCCTGCGTAAAGTTAAAGCGAAAGGAAATATCACAATTAAGGTTAATCTTGCGGATTTGAAACTTGCCACCGAACACAAACAAGATTTTATAGCTCTTATGGAAGGCGTAAAAAACATAAATATAGTTGAAGACAGTTCCGTAGATAAGGGCGGTTGCGTAATAGAAACTGATTTTGGAGAGATTGACGCGCGAATAGCAAGCCAGCTTGCGGAGATAGAAAACAGGATACTGGAAATTTCCCCAATAAAAGCCACAAATGCCGATGGTTTGCCGTCTCCTGTAATAAGAGATGCTAGGCTTAATACGGAACTTGCCGCGTCTTCAGCGATAATGGACGCGCTTAATAAGTCAGAAAAAGAAAACGCGGCTTCTGCTCCTGATTCCGGTACCGCTTCAAATCCTGACTCCGCTTCCGATTCCGATTCTGAAGAACCTGAACTTTCTGCAGGCGCAAGCGCGGCTCTTACCGCGTCCGCCGCGTTAGCAGCCCTTGCGACAATGGCGACAAAAGGCAAGAGGGAAATAGACAAGAAATTAACAAGCGGGCTGGATCAATTTGCCAGAAGGAAAACTGATGGTTTGATTCCATAATAGTTTATGGAGTAAAGCTTGTGGAGGGGGGCCGCATGCGGACAAATACTGTTGAACAAAATATTTTTGAGAAATATCTTGAATGTGCGGATCGCACGGATCCGATAAAATGTATCGGTAAAGTAATAAAAGTAGAAGGATTATTAATAGAAAGCCACGGGCCGCAGGCTATTATAGGCGAGATATGCAGGATTATCGCTCCAAAAGGCAAGGGGGCAATTAAAGCCGAAGTTGTAGGGTTAAGATATGAAATTGTTCAGTTAATGGCCTATGAAGAAACGGACGGGATTGAAGTCGGCGACAGAGTGATTGCCCTCGGCAGCCGCCTGGAAGTGCCGGTTTCCGACAAACTTTTAGGGCGCGTTATTGACGCTCTTGGAAACCCTTTAGACAACAAGGGGGATATTGCGTCCGCTTGTTCGTATCCCGCGCTTGCAAGCCCTCCCGATCCGCTAAAAAGGCGGCGGATTACGGAGCGCATAACAACGGGAGTTCGCGCCATTGACGGTCTTCTTGCGGTTGGCAAGGGTCAAAGGCTGGGCATTTTTTCCGGTTCAGGAGTGGGAAAGTCCACTCTTCTTGGAATGATTGCGCGTAACACCTCCGCCGATATTAACGTAGTCGCCCTAATAGGGGAGCGCGGGCGGGAAGTGAACGATTTTATAGAATACGATCTTGGCCATGAAGGGCTTAAACGCAGCGTACTGATAGTCACTCCTTCCAATTCCCCCCCGCTTGCCCGTCTCCGCGGCGCTTATGTGGCGACCGCCGTCGCCGAATATTTTCGCGATCAGGGAAATGACGTTATGCTTTTGTTTGACTCCGTTACGCGATTTGCCCGCGCCATGAGGGAAATAGGGCTTGCCGCCGGCGAGCCTCCGGCGCAGAGGGGTTTTCCCCCCAGCATGTTTGATTCCATGCCGAAACTTCTTGAAAGGTCGGGCACTTCCGACAAAGGAAGCATAACAGGTTTTTATACCGTCCTTGTAGACGGCGATGATATGGACGAGCCTGTCGCTGATACCGTCCGTGGGATACTTGACGGGCATATCGTTCTTTCAAGGGATCTTGCCCACGCTTATCATTACCCGGCTATTGACATATTGCCGAGCATTTCCCGTCTATCGCCTAAAGTATCAGGGCCGGAAAGCAGAAGAGCCGCCGGCATTATCCGCAAAAATATGGCGTCTTACGCCGCCGCTGAAGACCTTATCAATGTGGGCGCCTATCATCAGGGTTCCAATCCCGAAATTGACGAAGCAATAGCAAAACACGGTCCCATAGAAGAATTTCTTATTCAGGAAGTGGACGAGCCTTCGTCTTTAGAAGAAACTCTTACGGCAATGTCAAAGATAACGGGCGTTCAAATCTCTCAGGATGAAATGACGGATACTAATAAGATGCTTGTAAAAATAGTAAGTCAAAAAATAAAAACTGATACGCCAAAAATAGCGGTAAAACCCGCTGATACGGAAGACGCAAGAATGGCGCTTAACAGCGTGGCCTCTTTATTTTCTTCACTGCCCGGAATGAATATTTTAAGCGATAACAACTGATGAAAAGATTTACTTTCAGGCTGGAAAAAGTTCTGCAATTAAGAAAATTTAAAGAAGACGAATGTAAGCTCGCACTTGGGCAAGCGATTAGTATTCTTAACAAAATAGAAAACGATATAAAAATTACGGCTGTAAAACACAGTAATGCCGCAGAGCAGCGTTTTAATGACGGGCAAAATATGGCCAGTTGGGACATTTACATTCTGCGTCTTGAACAGGAAGCGGAAAAACTTGCGAGGCAGGCGGCGCAGGCGGAACTTGTCGTAGAAGAAAAACGCGCCCTATATATAGAAGCGCAAAAAGATTTAAAAGCTATTGAAAAATTAAAAGAAAAACGTAAAAAAGAGTACCGCAAAGAAATGATGGATTTGCAGATGACGGAAATTGACGATATGACTGCGGCAAGGTATAAAAATGAGCAATGAAAAATGAGCAATTTTGTTGTTTGCAGGCGCGGTCTTTTGACAAGCCGCTATGCTTGCTACCTTCGCTCATTGTTCATTGCTAATTGCTCATTGTTCATTGCTAATTGCTCATTGTTCATTGCTAATTGCTCATTGCTAATTGCTAATTGCTAATTAGTTCCCTTTTCTACTTATATATTCTATAATAAGAACATACTAAGGAGAAACCAACTATGCGCGTATTATTGCTATGTGATGACTATTGGCATCCGGCCAAAATACTCATTGACGGCGTTGTCCCTCTTGCTGCCCAAGGCTTTCAATTCGACATAATCACCAATGCGAAGGATTTTGCGCCGGATACGCTTTCAAATTACCCTGTCGTCTTTCTGGCTAAGAGCGATGAGGTCAGCCATGAAGACAAGACAAGTTGGAAAACAGAAGCGGTACAGATGGCTTTTATCGCTTATGTGGAAAACGGCGGCGGATTGCTTGTCGCGCATAGCGGTATTGTTGCAGGCGGGCAAACGGAAGCGCTCGACAGTCTGATTGGCTGCCGCTTTGTTTATCACCCTAACGCCTGTCCTGTTACAGTCCAGCCAATTAAAACTCATCCCGTTACTGAAGGCGTAGGGATGTTTTGTGAAACTGACGAACATTACCGCCTTGAAAATCTTGCGCAGGATGCGGACATTTTAATAGCGTCTTATTCGCCGCCGCAGGGGGAAGAGGGTAAATATCAGGAGGATCCGTATAACAATACGCCTGCATGGATATGTCCTGCGGGCTATGTTCGCGCGCAGGGTAAAGGACGGATATGTGTCTTAACACCGGGACATCTTTTGCCTGTATGGCTCAATCCCCAATACCGGCGGACGGTTGCTAACGCGTTAAAATGGTGCGGCGGTCAATAGCGGGCGTGATATGCAAAGTGTGTTTATAACCGGCGCGGACAGGGGATTAGGTCTTTCGCTGTGCAAAGAATTTTTGAAACGTGAGTGGATAGTCTTTGCCGGAAAGTTTCTGGATGACTATTCCCTGTTGGAGGATGCCGCTGAAAAAAATCCCAATCTGCATATCGTCAAACTTGACGTGGGTAACGCGGACAGTATAGCCGCCGCAAAGGATAACTTGCTAAAGGTAACTGATTCCCTTGATATGCTAATCTCCAATGCTGCGTTAATGGATTATGTTAAATGCAATCTGTATGAGTCGCCAATGGATCTTGAGTCGGCGTGGAAATTGTTTCAGGTCAATGCGCTTGGACCTGTTCTTCTTGTAGAAAGACTTTTGCCGCTTCTGGATCGGGGCGTGATGAAACGGCTCTGCTTTGTATCAAGCGAGGTGTCATGCATTACGCTGATGAAACATCGCGGCGACAGCTCGTACCCGTATCCCATGAGTAAAGCGTCCCTCAATATGGGGGTGCGCATGCTGCATAACCAGTTGTATTCGCAGGGCTACACTTTCCGCCTCTTTCATCCCGGTTGGATGAAGCGGCGTATGAAAGACGGTTCGCTTTCCAGAGAGGCGCTCTATGATCCTGATTATATAGGCGGCATAGGGGCAAAATACTTCGAGACGCCGCTGTACGATGAACATCGGCTTGTGATGGTAGATTATTCCGGCTATGAATGGCCGTTTTGAGGCAGTGATATGGAAAAGACCGCGCTTGTTACCTGTTTGGATACGCTATTTGATGAAACGCTGGCGGCAATATTCGCCCGTGAAGGATTACAAGTGTTCGCTATTGGCAATAAGCCAATAGAAAACGTTACGCTATTACCCGCAGACCTATACGAAGCTGCGGCAACACTCAAAGAGAAAACCGGCAAACTCGACTTCCTTCTTGACGCCACTGATTCCCTCTCTCCAAAAGACACCTTCACGGTACGGGACGGCATAGACGTAAAAGTGATAGAGCAGGCGTACCGTCAAAACGTGCTTGTCAGCATGGCTATTCTGGAGGCATTTCTGCCCTTACTTGACCAGGGCGAAGGCAAACGCCTCTTTTATCTATCCCGCGCTGACGCGACTATTAATGAAACCCGCCGTATAGATCATTTCGCCTATAATATGAGCAAAGCGGCCCTTCATCAATTTATACAGATGACCCGTAACAAACTTGCCGAAAAAGGATACACCTTCCGCGTATTCGACCCAATGACCGGAGAAGTCCCGCCCGAAGCGTCTGCTGAAAGCGCGTATAACTACATTACCCGAAGACGAGGCACAGAAAACCACGATCCCCGAAGAGATGACGAAGAAAACCTAGTCATCCGCGACGCCCAAGGACGACAACATTCATGGTAAATAGTAAATAGATATGTAGGATTAAGAGGTCTTTCTTAATCCCCACTCCCTACTCCCCATTCCCCTATTATACACTATTTACTATCTCCTCTAAATATGTTATAATTCCCCTATGGCACAGTTTGGAAAACTTTGGGTTATTTTGAACCCTACGGCGGGGAAGGGGAAAGCTGAAAAACAGCGCCCCAAAATCGAGCGTTTTCTTCGTGAAAGCGGACGTGATTTTGAGATATTAATTACAACGGGAATCGGCGACGCGCTGAATATGGCGCGTGATTTAAAGATAGGCGCGGACGATATAACTGTCGCCGCAGGCGGTGACGGAACCTGCAATGAAGTTATAAACGGTTTGTTAAGGCGCAATGCGGGTACTCCCCCTGTTTTTGGAATACTCCCCATCGGGCGCGGTAACGATTTTTCCGCTACGCCGGCAATACCGCAGGATGTCGAAAAAGCCCTTCAATTGCTGATAACGGGAAACGCCAAGTCCATGGACGCGGGTTTTGTAAAAGGCGGCTTTTTCCCTGACGGACGCTATTTTATCAACGGAATTGGAATCGGTTTTGACACAAAGGTCGGCTTTGAGGCGGCAAAATTAAAAATAAAAAGCGGCATTTCCTATGCTGTCGGCGCCCTTATTACCGTTATCCGTTACGAGCCTTCGCCTGTTATACAGATTAAATTTGATGATAAAGAAGTAACGCTTCCGGCGGTACTTGTTTCTGTCGTAAACGGAAGGCGCATGGGAGGAAGTTTCTACATGGGGCCTAACGCCCTTCTTGATGACGGGCTTTTAGACATCTGTTATGTTGAGCATCAGAAATCAAGATTTGATCTTCTTAAAATAATTTCCCATTATACAAAAGGTACCCAAGGCGGATGTAAGGGAGTAAATTTCGGCAGAGGATCGCGTTTCCATTTAAAGGCGCTTGAAGGGGGAATGGCGGCGCACTGCGATGGAGAGACTGTCTGTTACGAAGGTAAGGAATTGGAGATAACCTGCATCCCCGGCGCCCTGCGTCTTATTGGAAGGTAACATGGGCTTTCGAAGATTCGCTGTAAGTTATTTCATGAAAGGCATATTAAGCGTTATCTGTAAAATTGACTGCAAGGAATTTATCGAAGCGTTAAAAAAAAACGAGCCTATGCTGGTTATTTTTAACCATATTAATTTTCTGGAAGTCCCTATTCTTGTAACTCACAGTTATCCCCTTTATGTGTCCGGGCTTGTTAAATCCGAAACATGGGATAACCCGATAATGTCATTTATTTTTAACACTTACAAAGCTATTCCGATTGACAGAAAAGGAGCGTTTAGCGAGTCTTTTAAGAAGGTATTGGAAGCGATAAAAGAAGGGTATTATATGTGTATCGCGCCTGAAGGAACAAGAAGCAAGGACGGCGTATTGGGAAAAGGAAAACCCGGAATTATTCAACTTGCGCTTGAGGCGGGAGTGCCGATTCTTCCGGTTGCCCATTTTGGCGGCGAGAACGTATGGAAAAACATACGCCGCTTTAAAAGAACTCCGTTTTGTTTTAAGGCCGGCCGTCCTTTCCGCATAAAATGTGAAAGCATGCCCGGAAAAGAAGAACGTGAAAAAGTAATGGCGGAAGTTATGTCCCAGATGGCGCGTCTTCTGCCTGAATGGATGCGCGGTGAATATGCGCGGTATGCGTATAACGATTGTCAATATTTGGAATTTATATAAGCGATGGCAAACGAAAATTTTAACGCTGTCTCTTCGGCGCGAGTGCATATATTTGACGTTGATCACACGGTTGTAAGAAAGACAAGCACGGAATATTTTGTGCAAATGGCGTTAAAAGAAAAAGTTATACGCTATTCGCAGATAAGCCATCTTCTTATCGACTGGGTAAAGTACAAACTTGCGTTCCCGAATAATGACTTTATCGAGAACACCGTAAAAAAATTGGCGGGCATAGAAAAAGACGTTCTTGAGAGCGTTTCCGACTCCTGTTTTAAAAAACGGATTAAACCGAATATTTATACAGGCGCAAAAAGTATTATAGAAGAGGCGCTTAAAAACGGGGAAAAAGTAATTTTTGCCACATCTTCATTTGATTTTATCATAAAGCCGTTAGAGCAATTTTTTGGAATAGAAGGTTCCGTCGCGTGCAAATTGGAGTATTCGCAGGGAAAGACGACGGGTAATCTTGTTGGGTACAGTTCTTTTGGCCCCAAAAAGAAAACAGCCGCCGTTGAATGGATGGAGAGTAACGCCGTTAATCCGCAGAATGTCAGTTTTTATACAGACTCATACACAGACCTTCCCCTTTTAGAGCACTGCGGAAATCCCGTGGCGGTAAACCCCGACGGTATTCTTGAGCGTAAGGCGAAAAAACGCGGGTGGAGGATATTGCGGTTTAAGGATGTGTTGGGGGAGTGCAGTGGATAGCAAGTCTTGTAAGTAAGATAATCTTACAAACAACAAAACTAACCGCTGCCCGCTTCTTTACTAATCTTTTCCCATTCGCAAGTTTTAGCCTCAATATTAGCGGCGCAAACATCAAGCTTTAACTTAACAGCTCTTGCTTTCTCCCCGTTTGAATAAACGTCAGGACGCGCAAGCTCCGTATCCAGCCTTGCCTTTTCTTTTTCAAGCTCTTCCAGCGCTTTAATAATTTCCGCTTCCTGTCTTTCCAACTTGCGGACTTTAGCCTGCCTCTGTTTATCCAAAACCCTTCTTTCAATATTTGAAACATCACGGGAAATGTCATCTAAAGGAATACTGGTTTTCAACGTATATTGAGCGTCATTTTTATATAAAGCGTTTGTTTTAGAGTCCAAATAATAAGCGTAATTGCCGTAAAACAACTTTGCCTTAGCCGGAGCGTTATCCGTTCCGGGTACAAGCTCAAGCGTCTTTGTAGAAAGCTCTTCCATAAAAGCCCTGTCATGGGAAACAAAAATAACAGTTCCCGCGAATTTTTTTAAAGCGTCCAGTAATATATCCTTTGAATACAAATCAAGGTGGTTTGTCGGCTCGTCAAGAACAAGCAAATTCATCGGCTTTAAAAACATTTTTAACAGCGCGAGGCGGCTTTTTTCCCCCCCGCTTAAAACCGATACGCTTTTGTATACGTCGTCCCCCCTGAATAAAAATGTGCCTAACATATCGCGTAATTTTGGGACAAGCGCAAAAGGCGCCTCTTCTTCCATAAACTCCAGTATTGATAAATTAGAGTCCATCGCCTCCGCCGCGTCCTGGGAGAAGTATCCCGTCTTTATGCCGGTTCCAAGTTTTACGCTTCCGGTAAAATCAACATCCGCGCCCGCTATTATCCGCAATAGGGTAGTCTTGCCCGCGCCGTTTGGCCCTGCTACCACAAGCCGCTCTCCTGAGTCAAGGCATAAATCAAGCGCGGATAATACCGGATGTTTCCCGTAACTTTTCCCGACCCCCTCAAGAGTGAGGGCGACATTAGGCGAATGCGGCGGAGGCGGAAAACTGATTTCAATCTTCTTGAATGATTCCGGTATTTCAACGCGTTCCATTTTTTCAAGACGTTTTATCAGTTCTTGCGCGAATGCCGCTTTTGTCGCCTTGTAACGGAAACGGCGGATAAGCGCTTCTGTTTTTTCAATTTCTTCCTGCTGTTCATTGTAACGCTTTAAAAGAGTCGCAAGTTCTATCTTGCGCGTTTTTTCATAAGCGCTGTAATTTCCCGCGTATCGTTTTAAATTTCCGTTATAAAGTTCATAAACCTCATTTACGCAGGTATCAAGGAAATATCTGTCATGTGAAACTAAAAGATACCCCCCTTTAAAATCATTAAGCCAACTCTCAAGCCATGACCTTGCTTCTATATCAAGATAATTAGTCGGTTCGTCCAAAAGCAGAATATCCGGTTTTTCCAAAAGAATCTTAGCGAGCGCGATACGCATCTGCCACCCCCCAGAAAACTCCCCCGTGTCACGGTTAATATCTTTAACTGAAAACCCAAGTCCCGATAAAACAGACGCTATTTCCCCTTCACGCCTATAATAGCCGGTCTCTTCAATCTGTTCCTGTAAATTGTGATGCTCTTCTATCAAGACTTGAGTAGCCGCCCCATCGTTTTTTGCTTTCTCAAGAAGCTCCCCGGTATTTTCCATTTTTTCAATCAACGCATGGACAAACCCATAAGCGGTTTCAACTTCATCCCTAAGACATTTCCCATGATGAACAATCCCCGACTGCGGCAAATAAGAGATGCGTGAATCCTTTTGAACCGCGCATTCTCCCGAATCGGCGGCTAACTTCCCGGCGATAATTTTCATCAACGTAGATTTACCGCTTCCATTAGCCCCAGTCAGACATGATTTAGAGCCTGAGGCAAGCCGCAATGATACATCCTTGAGAATATCCCTGTCGCCAAAACTAAGGCTGACGCGGGAAAATTGCACAAACGCCATTTTTAAAGAGGAGAGTCTTTGAAGAAATACAAAACCACAGGGGATGGCGCTCTTCGCATAACGGTAATATCTTCTATCCCGTAATCAGGCACGACTTCGAGCCGCAACCCCTGGTTATCAAGAGCGTATAAAAAATAGACGGTGTTCTTTTGCCTGACATCAGTAAAGCGCAAAGTAAAAGCCCCGTTATAACGATCTTCATAAGACGGCGAAATAAACAGATCCATACTGATCCGTCCGCCGCCTTTAGTTTCCTGCGGAATAACCTGCGGAACAAGAAGCTCATATCCCTTCCACGAGAAATCGCCCGTCTTCATCAAAGTAATAGTTCCGTAATTATTACTGGTAAACACGGGCCCCTGATTATAAATCGCCAAGTACTGAGTTTCACGCCGCGCGTTCTCCTGAATAATTATATCTTCCACCTTTGTAGGAAGCGCGGAAAATAATAGGGTACGCTTTGTACCTGAGTTTTCCATAAATTGCACAGCCAGTGTAGTATTATTCCTCAGTACCATTTGAAGGTTAGTCCCCTCAAAACTCCACGCTTTCTCGCCTTCAGAATTAATTCTTTGGTATGTAAACTGCCTTTCCAAATCCGGCAAAATAATCCTAGCGACGCCCGTTTCCTGTCCCGGATCAAAACGGTAATTCTTTTCCAGCATCTGAATATTAATACGCTTTGAATTGATCATTTGCAAATAAATTTCGGAAGACCATGTTTTTGACAAGACTACATCAAGTTCGGGATCAGGCGTATCCCTTTTAACCGTCCCAGATTGTTGGACGGAATTTTCATTTTGATTGAATATCTTTAACCTGTAAGAAAAGCAATACCCGCTTACTCCGTCATTAGTAAGCACCTTGTACCATTCGCCCGGCAACGGATCGCCCGTAGTACTGATAGGAGGAGTGCCATTCGCTACGCCTAGCACCTTAACAACTTCTCCAAGCCGCAGACGGTACACGCGCTTTGCGTTATTGTCGGTATTATCCCTGATTGGAAGCCCGTCCTGTAAATTCTCGGCGTACATCATAGCGTATGGAGCGAAATTATCGGCCCATTTTCGCGCTTTCCTTTTGCTCCCGATAAATTCAAGCTGTGTAAGCGGAATTTCTATTTTGTTGTCATTCTGCGGTATTGATTTTTCAGGCATTCCCACCACCCACTTTTTCTCGATATTCGATTTGATATAAACGGGCAGAATAACGCCTGAATCAACAGGCGGATCGTCAATAGACCACAACAAAACCCCATAACCCAGCTTTGAACAAGAAGAAAGCACCAGTATGGAAAAAAGAGTAAGTAAAACTAATAAACGGTTTAATTTATTCAACTACTGCAATAATATCAGCCATTTTCAGGATCAAGTGTTCAACACCGTCAATTTTAACCTGTGTACCGGCATATTTATCGTACATTACTTTGTCGCCGTTTTTAACCGTGATTTTTTCTTTTTCAGTGCCTGGTCCAACCGCTACTATGGTGCCTTGTTGGGTTTTCTCCTGCGCCGTATCGGGAATAATGATTCCCCCCGCTGTTTTTGCCTCATTTTTCTCGAGTTTGACCATAACCCGGTCTCCTAAGGGAATAACTTTCATCTTTTTCCTCCGTTTAAATGTATTTATTGGGTACTATAATACAAAAAACAGATTTTCTCGTCAAGTCTACGCATTAAAAGAATTCTCACCACGAACCACACGAACAACAACAAAATATGGGACTAAAAGTTCGTGATGTTCGTGTGGTTCGTGGTAAATTCTTTTTATAAGCCTCTATCCAATTCAAGGCTGGCGGTCAAATTATCGGGGTCTAGTTCTAGGGCGTATAGAAGGGCTTGACGCGCGTCCGCTTGCCGTTTTAAAGCGGTAAAGCATCTTGCGATGTGTATTTGTATTCGGGCGGCGGATTTGTTGTCTTGCAGGTTTTCCGCCGCCAATTTGTATTGTTCAAGGGCGCGGCCAAAGGTACGCGTTGATTCCAAGACAAGAGCGTAATTAGCGAAATCATACCAATCAGGTTCCTGAAAAAGTAATGGGCGCAGGAGTTCTTCCGCCGCGTCAAGTTTTCCTTCTACCATATAATATAAGGCTTTGTAAACATCAACCCACTTTTCATTAATCTGAAGCTGATCCATGCGGTTAAGAAGAATCAACGCCTCATCATAACTGCGTTGGAAAAAGAAAAGGCGGCATACCCATTGGTAGAGGTCTTTGTTTTTTTCATGTCGATCCAATAGAAGCCATGATTGGGCGATTTGAAAGCCGGGATTTTGTCCCTGCACGATGCGTTTGCAAATTTCAAGATCGATGTAAGGGTAATCATTCGGGGAAAAACTTTTATTGCCTCTTAACAGCGTAAGCGCCTTCGCGTTGTCAAACAGGCGGCTGTAACGGATAAGCCCGAATTGACGGCTGTCTGAATTAGATAAAACTTCAAGATTTACAAGTTTATCCAAAAAATCCGCAGCCAACCCTAAGTCCTCTGAAGTTACGGCAAGGTTGTAAAGGCTTATTTCATTTTGAATGTTTGCCAATATTAGCCAGATTGCCATTGCGTTTTGCGGAAACCCCGCAAGGTACAGCGCGTCAGCCTGTCGGAGCATAGCATCGTTGGTATTTAAAGAAGCGAACAGTTCCGCGCTTCGCAGAAGATCTCCAAAATCGTAATTGTACTCCGCGGCAAAACGTACCGCCTGTAATGAAGGCTCACTGTTCAGCAGGGTCTGTATATCAGAGGCGGCCCCGTGGTAATCGCCGCGAAGCGCTTTTAAAATTGCCAAATTAACGGCGGCTGATTCAGTCCCGCCAGCGTAAAGATTTGCAGGTAACGCATTGGCTTTTTGCGGGGAATTAAAGTCTCCAAGAAGCACATATAAAGAGAGCCGCAGATCGTTAAAAGAGGGTTCTATTATAAACGGAAGCCAATCTCTAAGCTGACTCTCAATTTCCCTTGTGACGGCTGAATTTTTAACAAGAGAGGCCGCCGCGATTGCGATAACAGGCTCCGATTTGGGATACGCTTTTAGCGCTTTATTTATGGAAGAGCGGTAAATTTCTTCAGACGGCGTATGATTTTTAGCGAGAATCCTCCGCCGTTTCAGGATAGAAAGCCACGATTCAACGCTGATTGCCTTTTTTTCCAGCCTGTCAAGCTCGTGATGAAGGCGGTCGTACTCTCTTTGCGTCCCGAAAAATTCGCTTGCAGCCGCGTCATAATCGCGCAGGATGCTCGAGAAACTGTCCTGCTTGCGGCTGCCATTCCAAACGCTTCTTTCGCTGAAATAAAAGAAAATTAACGCGCCTAACGCTATAATTAAAAGTATTAAGCCCGCAAGCAGAGTTACCCATAAATGTCTGTGATTGCCGCGTGTTTCGCTCATAATTGTTTCTCAGGCTGGGAATTTTCCCCAAGCGTTATGCGAATACTGTCAAGAACGCCATTTACAAATTTGTAGGAATCGTCCGAACCGTATTCCATGCAAATGCCTATGGCTTCGTCTATGACAATGGAAGGCGATATGTCTTTTTGGAACATTAACGTATAAACGGACATCCGCAATATAGCGAGGTCTACGCGGTTAAGGCGCGTTATATCCCAATTTTGCAAATGTTTTTTGATCATCTCATCAATAACTTTGATATTCTCAATCGCGCCGGCGATTAACATTCTGGAGAAAACTGCCATTCCTTCGTCAAGGGACTTTATTTTTTTTTCATCAAGCCATGCGAAAGTTGTAAGTTCTTCAATGGGGACTCTGTTGGATTCCCACGAATAAAGGGCTTGAAACGCTAAAATACGGCTCTTCCGCCTGGATGCCATTTTTCTACCAATTTATATTATTTTCAAATATCTGGAATGTTTTACCCGTTCTTAATTCCTTTACTATCTCTTCGCTCGCCTGTTTATAAGCGGCCTGCTGTCTTTGACTTAACAGTCCCTGCCCAATAACATCCCTTACTGTTATTCTTGTTCCAAATTGTAAAACGTCAGTTAACTCAAGCTGTTTCACCGCGTAATTCTCCGTCCCCTTGATAATTTGATAAGCGTCTTTGCCTTCGATTAACTTTGACACTTGAGCCTGTTTTAAACTGAAAGCAATATCCATGAAGGTTTGTCCTAAAAGGTTTCTTGCCTCATTATTTCTTGGAAGATAACCCGCGTCCCCCGCCATATAACCCGAGTTAGGAGTAACGCTCCTCTGGGCAACTTCATCAAATTTCGCGGGATCATTGTTTATTTCTTTTACAAGCGAGTCCGCGAGAGCTTTTGCCTTTGTTCTGGCGGCGGCATCAGCTCCATAAGGAATCTGTATCATGCTGCAGCGGATTGTTTCAGGACGCACAAGCTCGCTTTTTCGAATAC
>NZ_BDHF01000018.1:0-60621 GCF_054786115.1 Treponema sp. R80B11-R83G3
CAAACTTGCCGACCGTTGCGAAATCCAGCTTGCCTACGCGATTGGAGTGCCGTTCCCGGTATCGGTAATGGTGGACACGTTTGGAACCGCGAAGACGGATGAAACAAGCATCGGGAAAGCCGTGGAAAAAGTTTTCGATTTAAGCCCCGCCGGAATTATCAAGTCGCTTGATCTGCGCCGCCCTATTTATCTAAAAACCGCTTCTTACGGTCATTTTGGACGCGCGGAATTCCCGTGGGAAAAAACGGACAAGGTTGAGGAGCTGAAAAAGGCGATTGGTTAGCGGTAATTTGCGCATAACACGGGAGGGGGAATGAACATTGACACCGGCAAGGCGCGGCGCTTTTGCGTAAATTTGTATCAGGCTTACGGGTTTTCTAAAGATGAAAGCGAAATTATAAGCGACGTGATTCTTCGCGCCGATCTTTACGGAATTGAGTCTCACGGCATTCACAGGCTTATGCGCTACCATGATGAAATAACGTCTGGACAGGTGGATGTAAAAGCTAAAATAGATATTGTTCACGAAACGGGAATTTCCGCCTGCCTTGAAGCGAATAAGGCGATGGGGCAGCTTGTGGGAGTGCAGGGCATGAATATGGCGGTTGAAAAAGCGCGCAAAAACGGGTGCGGCATGGTGACTGTCCGCAATTCCAATCATTACGGCATCGCCAGTTACTACACCGACATGGCTGCGGCGCGGGATTTAATCGGGGTCTGCATGACAAATACTGAGGCGATTTGCGTTCCCACCTTTGGCCGCGAAGCCATGACCGGAACAAACGCAATCGCCCTTGCGATGCCAGCGGAGCCGTTTAATTTTTCTTATGACGCTGCAACGACAGTAGTCCCCCGGGGAACGCTTGAAGTTTACAGAAAAAACGGACAGCCGCTTCCCGAACACTGGGCGCTTGACGCTAACGGCAAACCCTGCACTGACGCGGCTGTCGTGGTTGACAATATAATCGCTAAGGCCGGAGGCGGCATTACCCCGCTTGGGGGCATGGGAACGCTGAACGGCGGACATAAGGGATACGGTCTTACCATTATTGTAGACCTTTTCTCCGCCGTGCTCTCAAGCGGGCTTACGTCAAATCATGTAAATAGAAAACCCGATCACACGGGGATTTGCCATTATTTTATGGCCATTGATTACGGGATTTTCGGCGATAAAATTTCCATAAAAGCCAATATGTCGAAATTTTTACAGGAAATACGCGACAGTAAGAAGGCTGAGGGACAGAGCAGAATTTATACGCATGGGGAAAGGGCGGCGCAGTTGATGGCGCAACGCAAGAACGGAAGCATTCCGGTTAACGAAAAAACTTTAGAAGAAATGAAAAAAATCGCAATTTCACTTAAGCTTCCAGAACAAGACCTTCTTTAGCGACAATTATTTTTGGGGACGTACTATTCGCGTAACTCTTTTCAATCTGCTCCAATTCGCCGTCTTTACGCGAAGGCTCATGGTGGAAAAAAACAAGAGTTTTTATGTCAGTGCCGGCGATGAATTCTATTACCTGCTCATAGGTGCAATGCCCCCAGCCTTTATGGCTTGCGTATTCTTCCTGTTTGTATTGCGCGTCATGGATTAAAATATCCGCCCCGCTGATAAACTTTTTTACTTTTTCATTTTCTTCCGCAGTAAGAAAAAGTTCGTGATCAAAAATAGTCACTACCGATTTGCCTTTATAATTTATCCTGTAACCGAAACATGGAAGCGAATGATTTAGAAATTTACTGCTTACGGTAAGTCCCGAACCAAGATCGATGGTAGTTTCTTTTATCTGCTGATATTTAATTTTCGCGGCAAGCCTGTCAGGCTGCACCGGCCAGTACTGGGAAGAAAGCTGGTTTTCTATGGCTGACTTAAGATCGACGCTTTCTAAAGTCGCCGGCCCTATTATATTTAACTCAGTACCGCCGGAATAGATAGGGCTGAACATGGGAAACCCCATTACATGATCCCAATGGGTATGAGAAAGTAAAATATCGGCTTTTATCTTACCTTTGCTTTTTAACTCGTTTTCTATGAGCCATGCGCCCAGAGTATGCACTCCAGAGCCAAGATCGACGATAACAAGGCGTTCGTCGGCGCGTACTTCAATACAAGATGTGTTTCCGCCATAAATTACCGTATTTGGCCCGGGAACCGGAATTGAACCTCGAACGCCCCAAAAACGAACTGTAAGCATATTTAAATTATATTATATTCTCATAAATATATCAATATATCTATTTTCATTACTTTAAGCCTGTAAGCGGACGGGCGGTAACCTCGGCTGAAAAGTCCCCTATATTGCGGTTTCCCCCCGCCAGATCATAGGCGGTAACCCTGAAGTAATAAAGCGTTCCGTTCTTTAGCCCGTCAATATTAATATTAGTCGTTATTCCAACATCTATCGGCGAAGGCCCCAACTTGGAGTCATTGCCAAAAAGCTCTCCTCGGACGGCGCTGTAATAGACAAGGTACCCTGCAGTCCCCGTGGTGGGGCTTTGTTTCCAGCGAAGCTGAACGGCGCCGTCTTTGGCAATGGCGGTCAAATTGCGGGGCGGCAGGGGGGCTTCTCCCTGCATAAAAACAATTATCACCTGCTCAAGATAGGGGCTGCACTCGCCGTCCGCAGAGGGGTAAAAATCCACCGCTATTTGCACATAACGCCCGCGCACTCCCGATATGTCAGAGCCGGGCGTAAAAATGACCCAGGGGATATTCTCCATAGAATAGGGGTTTTCTCCCGCGCGGACAAAGAAGTTCATTTCCGCGTCATCGGAAAATTTAAACCTTCCGTTTTCGCGGAATTCATTTTGCAGGGCGGTTCCTTTAATGCTCGTCCTGCCGCCGCAGGCGTTAATTTTGACAACGCCGCTTGAAACGGTTCCCATGTCAACGGGTTTCGTCTCGATTCTTCCGCCGCAAGACGCGTATCTTTGAATTGTAGAACGCCCCGCGCATACGCTGTGAATTTTAAATTCATCGATAAATCCCGAAAAACGCCCGCCAAGCAAAAACCTGCCGTTATCGCCGATTACGGGTATATGAACTTCGCTGTTTTCGCGGCCTGTAGAGGTGGCATAGACAATTGATTCGCCTTTTCCGTCAACAATATACTCCAACATACCAGTCGCCGCGTCAAACCTGACAAGATGGTGGCTCCATGTTTTTGGAACAACAGGCGTTAAACTTGTAAAGTCAATATTGATCTGTCTTGAGCCGTTTATCGGGGTAAAAAAGTTTACAAACGACCACTTCAATTTGTTTTTAGAAACTGAACAATCGATTCTCTGCGCGCGGCTGCCAGGCATTGTTGAAGCCCAAGAAAGTATTTGCTCTCCGTTTTCCATATTCAACGGGTACAGCCAAAACTCGACAGTAAAATCCTTAATACGGTTTCCCGGCGCAAAAAGCGCGTTACGGCTATCCGGTTGAATAACGATTGGAGTGGATTCCGGATCATATCCGTAACGTCCAAACAACGCCGCGCCCGCTCCCGCTCTGGCAAGAACGCGGTCAACTGACTCAACTTCGGGCGGGACAGAAAGTTTATAATTGCCTGAGCTGTCCCTAAAAAGTTCCGGCGTTCTTTCATCGAATGAAACGGACAGATCAAGGGCGCTTCCCGTTAAAGCGGAAAAATTTCCCCAAACGCCGGATGCGGCCTGATACCCTTCTGCCGACGTTACCGCTACGGATGAAGAGAGAAGCAACACGGGATGCGGCCTGATTGAAGAGGCTTCGGTAATTCCCGTCCTGTTTTCAGCCGCCTTCCATGTCGCTCCCGCGCCAAGAGAAATTGTTCTTTCTCCGACGGCATAGACGCTTCCGCAAACAAACAGAAAGATGTATACTATCAATGTGAAAATGAGTAGTTTTTTCATAGTTTTCCTCTATCTTATCGGCATAAATTGATATGAATAATCAGGTAAATTCAGAAAATAATTTGGAAAAACTCAAAGCAGCCGCCCTTGACGCGCCTACTGAGCCGGGCGTTTATATAATGAAGGATATTGACGGGGAAATTATCTATGTGGGCAAGGCAAAATCGCTTAAAAACAGGTTAAAGTCTTATTTTTCAGGGGGGAAGGACATAAAAACTGCTACTTTGCTCCGCAGAATAAATTCATTTGAGACCATTATCGTCCAGAGCGAATATGAAGCCCTTCTGCTGGAAAATACCCTGATCAAACAGCATACGCCAAAATACAACATCAATCTGAAAGACGGCAAAACCTATCCCGTTATTCGCGTAACGCATGAGGATTTTCCGCGCATTTTCCGCACGCGCAGAATAATACAGGACAAAAGCCTTTATTTCGGGCCGTTTGCTGACATTCAAAGCGTAAATGCAATGATGGAACTAATCGACAAACTTTTTCCGCTTCGCAAGTGTAAGACAATCAGAAAAAACGGGCCGTGTATGTACTACCACATAGGGCGCTGCATGGCGCCATGCTGCGGAAAAATAAGCGTTAAAGATTACGCGCTTCACGTGGAACGCGTGCAAAAACTGCTGTTAGGTGAAACTGAGGCGCTGATTATAGACCTTACTTTAAAAATGCACGAGGCCGCCAGGGTTACGCAATTCGAGCAAGCCGCGCAGATAAGGAATACGATCAGGGCGATTGAAAACCTTGCAGGGGAAGACAGTTCAGTAGAAGATTTAAACCCCGAAGACAGGGACTACATCGCGTGGGCTGCAAACGGGGTACTTGCCACTTTTACCGTCTTTTCCATGCGCGGCGGCAAAATGACAGGGCGCGATCTTTACCGTACGCGCTCCGCCGCGGACGAATGGGAGTCGTTGGAGATTTTTATTACTTCTTATTATGATAGTTCGCATAATCCTCCGGGAAAAATTTATATAAAGGATTATCTCTCGCAGAATTCACAGTTAATACAAAATTGGTTTAACGAGAAGTTTGGGTATGAGCCGTTGTTGCTCTCTCCTGCGGAAAAACATCATGCGGCTATTATGGCGATGGCTAAACAGAACGCTGAGGAAGATTTGCGGAAAAGATTGAAGGAAAGAGGCGCGGGGCCTGCTATTGACGAATTGATGCGCGTGTTAAATTTGAAAACGAGGCCTGAGAGGATCGAAGGGTTTGACATCGCGCAGTTAGACGGAAAGCATCCTGTCGCTTCGTTAATTTCTTTTAAGAACGGGGTTCCAGACCGTAAAAATTACCGTTACTTTAAACTGCGCACTGTGATTGGAATAGTAGATGATTTTGCCTCCATGCGCGAAGTTGTCAGGCGGCGTTATTCGCGCCTTATCCGTGAAGGAAAAGAGCTTCCAGATTTAATACTTGTTGACGGCGGCATCGGGCAGGTGAACGCCGCCAAAGGAGTGTTAGATGAATTAGGCGCGGACTGCGGCCTTGTCGGTCTTGCCAAGCGCGAGGAAGAACTCTGGCTTCCCTCAGCGAAAGAGCCGCTTGTTTTATCAAGGCAATCGGAAGCGTTAAAAGTTTTACAGCATATACGTGACGAATGCCACCGCTTCGCCACAGGCTTTAATCAACGGCTCAGATCAAAAGACCTTTTCTTCCCGATACTGGAATCCGTTGAAGGAGTCGGCCCCAAACGCGCGGCTGCAATAATGAAAGCCTATGAATCAATCGCGAATATCGCTGGCGCGGATATTAAAGAAATAGCGGAACGTTGCAGTATCAGCGAAAATACGGCCAGAGCGGTACGCGCCGTTGCCAAGTTGGCGGCGGAGGGAATGGGGAGCGGGGGGTAGGGAGTGGGGAGTAGGTGAAATACATTCTAAGCTTGCGAACTTCGCTCCGTACCTACTCATTACTCTGCTGATACCGCTATACATAAAAAGCGCTAATCAGGTAATATGTGGTATGCCTGTTTATAAAAAAATAAAGTGCGTTGTTTTGTTTCTGTTATTAACCGCCGCTCAGGTTTTCGCGCAAAACAGCCAAACAACCGACACATCCATCGCATCCCCGTGGAGAAGATTCTCCTCTAGCGTCGTTTCCATCAAGCTTGACAAGTTTCTTCTATATGTGGGAAATCAATCACAGATGGCGGAAATGGCTGAGAATGAATTCGATATGCCGGGATTTGAACCGTACTACGGAGGGGACACGCCAGACCCAGCAGGCCGCAGTGAAAATTATTACGTGTTTAAAACCACATTTTCCGTCAGCACGGATTGCATGGACAGGGATATTTCGCTGTATATCGATCCTACATTTATGCCGTGCACTGTACGCGTCAATAACATTTTAATTTATAAATCGGGCTTATACTCAGACGGGACATACAGTACCGGTACGGCTCTGGCATATCATATACCGCTTTCCAAAGGCATGATTAATTATTCAGAGGATGACTCTCCCATCGAAAATGTTCTTGTAATCGAAACGTTTCCCCAATATGAAAAAAACAGGCTGCCTGAATTCTCAATAGCCGAATATACCTTTAATGAAAGGAAAGTTTTTATAAAGAACCTTTTAACCTCCCACCTGGTGCTTGCCGCGCAGGTTCTTTCGTTTTTGATCGCCGCTTATCTTTTTTTCCTATTTTTTTCCAGAGGCCGCAAGGATACCAAATACCTGTTTTTTGCGCTTATGTGCCTTTCATTTTTCTTCGCATACTCCAATGTCGGTTTTGCCTATAGCTCGCCACATGACACGCTTGTCCAGAAGGTAACCCGAATATTTCAAATGCTCTGTTTCCCATTTTTTTTCTCGTTCATACTGGAATCGGTGGGAATGTTTGGGAATAAAAGGAAATATGTTATTGCAGGCGTTCTAGCTTACAGCCTGTCTTTCACTTTGTTAATAGCCATTCAGAAAACAAAGCAGTCGATAAACGCGATGTATGACATGATGACTAATTTCAATACGGTGCCGATTCTGGCGGGAAGTATTCTTATAATGGCCTTCATTGTTTTTTTCAGGAAAAACATCAAAGTGGTGCCGTTGTTCATAATAGAACTTTTAGTCGCCATAGCGAGTTTGCGCGACCTTTTAATTCTGAAAAACGGAATAGAGCCGCTGTTCTGGGCGACCCCTTATGCTTTCATACTTTTGGTAGTTGTAACTTATGCGATGCTGATAACTGATGAAAATTTTTTGCAAAACGCGTTTTCCCGTTATCTTGCGCCCGAGATTATTTCCGAAATTATCAAGGACCCAAATAAACTGAACTTAGGCGGTGAAAAACGGGAGATGACCGCGCTATTTACCGATATACAAAATTTCTCCTCGATTTCCGAACAGCTTGATCCCGCTCATCTGGTACGGCTTTTAAACAAGTACCTTACAGAAATGAGCAACATCATAATTGAACACCTGGGAACCATAGATAAATACGTGGGAGACGCGATTATATCGTTCTTTGGCGCTCCTTTATTCAACGCCGATCATGCCTCTCTTGCCTGCCGCAGCGCCCTCGCGATTAAGACTGCGGAGAAGGAGTTAAACAAAATGATAATCAGCGAAAAGTTAAGCCCTGTGCCGATTTTTACCCGCATCGGAATAAATACCGGTGAAATGGTAGTGGGAAACATGGGCGCGGAAAAAAAGATGGATTATACCATCATGGGGAACGCGGTAAACCTCGCATCGCGTATTGAAGGGGTAAACAAGCAGTACCATACAGGCGGCATATTGATAAGCGAATACACAAGGGCAAAAATCGGCGATGAGTTTCTGCTGCGCCGTATTGACCGCGTAAGAGTGGTGGGGATAAACACGCCTCTTCGCCTGTATGAATTGCTTCCGACGGATACCGATAGGGGCGCGGTGGAAATTTGGGAGAAGGCGCTTGATTTGTTTGAACGCAGGGATTTTAGAACGGCTTTTGGCTTGTTTGTTTCGCTCTTTAAGCGTTATCCAAATGACAATGTTGCCAAGGTTTACGCGCTCCGTTGCAAGACATTTGTTAAAACTCCGCCGCCTGATGATTGGGATGCTGTGAAAAATCTGACGGAGAAATGATATTTCCCGTATTTGTCATATTTTTTTTGACAAATCCCAAAAACTACTGATAAAATACAAGAAATACGATGAAATATAAATTTTTATGCGTTTTGACGGCGCTTTTTCTTTTTATTTCAACCTCCGCTTTTGCTCAAAACGCGCTTTTCAAACCTTTTACTTTTTTTCGCGTTATTCAAACTGAGCATTTTGATATTATCTTTCCAAAAGAATCGGAATCATCCGCGCGTCTTTTGGCTTCTTATGCCGACCGCGCCTATGAGCAGGTAAGCTCTTTGCTTGGCATTAAGGTTCGCAGGCGTATTCCTGTAACTATTACTCCTCATACGGATTCATTCAACGGTTATTATAATATTTTGTTTAATCATATTATGTTATTTGATACGCCGTTGGATGTTGAATGGACAACTTTTAAAAACAACCTTGAAAAACTTTTTCTTCATGAATTGACTCATGCGGTTTCTATGAATACAAGATCGCCATATTACGAGTTTATGTACGGTATTTTTGGGTTTGATATTCCGGCTTATATATATGCGCCGTTATTTATGGTGGAAGGAGTTGCGGTCAGTTTTGAAAGCCTTGACGGCACGGGCAGGGCAAACGATCCGCGCACTAAACAATACCTGCGGCAAGCCGTATATGAAAATAAATTTCTTACACCTTTTCAGGCTTCAGGCGTTTATGATCTTGAAATCCGTCCCAACGGATACTGGTATGAATACGGCGGGCTTTTTTCCACATGGCTTCAACAAAAATACGGAATGGAAAAATATTCGCAGCTTTGGAAGGAAATGGGAAAAGATGCCAACTTTTCTTTCTTTGTATACCGTTCAGGTTATTACCGTATTTTCAAAAAAGTGTACGGAGTTGATTTTTTGGATGAATGGAAAAAATTCGGCGCTTCGTTTGCTTTGGATGGGATTGAAATTAATGAGGACGAACTTTCTTCAAAAAAATACAGTTATTTTTCCGAAAGAGAATATTTTATAAGCGGTTTAGTTGCAAGAGGAAATAACCTTTACTTTATTGAAAGCTCGGAAGCGAAAGTTGGCGCATACAATGCCCTTACCGGAAAGACGCAAACTTTTAACGCGTCTTCCGGCGCCTATGATATTGACGTTTGCGCGGACGGAAAAAAAATGCTGTTGTCAGGCTATAATTATATTGGGGATAGGGCTTTTGCGGTTGTTACAGAACATAAAACAGATAACGGAGAAAAAACCGGCAGAAGTTTTAACGGGCTTTACAAGGCGCGTTATTTCAGGGACGGGGCTATAGGGATTCGTTCCGCATTGCACAACAATTGCGTCGTGTACGAAAAATTTAACGGCGAAAGCGAAGTTCTTTTTATGGGAAACGAAGAACTTATGTTCTCCGGCCCCCAGTCTCTTGATAATGAGCGGATTGTCTTTATCGCTTCACGTAACGGCAAAAGGGAATTATGGCTTTTCAATTATGTTTCGCGGGAACTTTTCAAAATAGAAAATACCCAGTCTGACAATGAATATTGGGCGTATATGCGGGATTTAAACGTTTCGGACGGGAAAATCTTTTTTGGCTATAATTGCGACGACCGAATGTATAAACTTGGGATGATCGATCTTGAAACAATGAGCGCGGTCTTTAGCGGCAGGGACTTTTCAGGCGGAGTTTTTAACCCGGTTTCCGCTGATGGAACCGTCTATTACCTTGCGGAATTTGTTTCACGTAACAGTCTTATGCGTTTTCCTGAGTCTGCCGATTCTCTTTCAGGAAACAAGATTAATTTGCAATTAACAAAACTTGACAATCAAAATTACAAACCGGTTTCCGAACCGCTATATTCGGGCAAGTCGAAACCCTACTTAGGATTACGTTATATGAATCCATTTAACTTATGGTTCCCCTTTCCTTTGCTCCGAGTGAATAATGATCTTTCTTTAAGACTGGATGGCGGCGGGATTTTTTCGGTAATGGCGGATCCGCTTGATTCAAACATGATTTTTTTATTGGCTTATGCCGATGTTTTTTATAAAATGGCGATGATAGAGCAATTTTACTGGATAAATACCGGCATGGGTTTTCCCCTAACGGTAAATATTTATGATGGTGTAATGGATGAATTAGAAGGCGATATATACCGTTATACCAACATCAATCTTTCAGGAAGCTTAAATTGGATAGGGGATCAGTGGAACAATCAAGTAACTTTAGGCGGCGGCTATTACCGTAACGCAGATTTTGAATATGAGAAAAGCGCTTATGAGTGGGAAGAAACAGAAAGCGGTTTTTTTGTGCAAACAGGTTTTACTTTTTCGTACCGCAGATTAAGTTTACAATTTAGCGGCGCAACCCCCGTGAAAAGTTTCCAGCCGCGCCTTGACATGATTTTTCGCGCAAGTACGAAAACAAGGTTTCCCCTTTCCTTTACCCTATTTGGCGCCTATGACAAAGGCGGAATGAATTTGTATGGCATATCAAACATTTTTGGCGCGATGGCGATTAGCGAATTTGTCCTGAATGAATACTCTACCCCACCCGGTCTTGAACTTTTCTGGCTTGGCGGCGGCGAGATAGGCGTCGGTTTATTTTCTTTTGACATTCAAAAAAATCTTTCACATCTTTACTACAACAAATTTTTCGGCAGTCTTTTGTTAAGAAACCAAATTTATGACTGCGGCGGCAATCAGAACGCGGAAGGAATTGAAATAAACAACCTGCGTCTTATTCAATCTTTAGGATTAAAAATCGGCATGAAAATTTCTTTTTTCCCTATTATTAAAATTCCAGTATCAATTGAACCGTTTGTTTTTGGAGCGTGGAATTTTTCCAACGCTATTACCGGAAAAGGGTTTCTCTGGTATTTTAATATCGGCGTAACCGCGTCATTTTAAGGAGGATTTATTAAAATTGTGCCGCCGTTAGCGTCGGTTCGCGGTAAAAATTCTTCGTACCCCGTAATAGTCAAAATCTAAATAATCAATTATAATACATCTATGAATAATAAGATTTTATCCGTTTTTAGGCGCCTGTTTTTGGTAACTCTTGCGGGCGTATTAATGTCAATTAATATTAAAACATTTGTTCATGCCGGAGAGCTTATTCCCGGCGGGTTTACCGGGCTTTCCCTTCTGCTTCAAAAAATATGCCTGCGTTTTGGAAACTTCAATCTCCCCTTTAGCCTGCCATACTATATTTTAAACTCCGTACCCGCGATTATTAGTTTTAAATTCATCGGGAAAAAATTTACCCTCTATTCTTTGATTACCATTGTTATTACCGGCATACTTGCCGACTCTATGCCTTCAATGTTCATTGAAGCAATTAAAGTGCATGATACCCTGCTTTCTGCGGTATTTGGCGGGGCTTTAAACGGGTTGGGCATCGCCCTGTGTCTTTATGCCGACGCCACATCAGGAGGCAGCGATTTTATCGCTATTTTTATTTCCGAAAGGTACCGCAAGGACGCGTGGAATTACATCTTTATAGCGAATTGCGTTATTCTGGCGGTGGCAGGCGCCCTTTTCGGGCTGGACAAGGCTTTGTACTCAATAATTTTTCAGTTCACGACCACAGTCGCGCTGGAAACCCTTTATCGGAATTATCAGCAAAGGACTCTTCTTATTATAACCAACAAACCGGATGTAATTTTCTCCGTGATTAATGAAAAAACCCATCACGGGGCCACTTGTTTTGAAGGCTTTGGCAGTTACGAAAAGAAAAGCCGCACTCTGCTTTATTCCGTAGTAACCGCCAGCCAGGTAAAAACCCTAATTCCCGCAATAAGGCAAATTGATGAAAAAGCCTTTATCAACGTGCTAAAAACAGATCAACTTAACGGGAGATTTTATCAAAAACCTTTTGATTAATTCGCAAAAAACTCTATTTCCCTATTGCATTAATTTTACATTTTTGCTAGAATTGTAATATCTATTTAAACAGAGGATAAATGTTGAAAATGGCAAGTAGGCTTAACAGGCACTATAACTCAAGCGGTCAAACGACCGCATTTAGCGCGGCTTTATGGCGCGTACTTTCCTCTATTTCTATCATATCTATAGTAGTAATTCTCGTAGTAATTATTAGCCGGTAATGGCACGGAGTTCCTTTTCAGGAAAATCTGCAGCCTTTACCGGGTTTCTCAAGTTCTGGAGTGGGTAAAACCCATTACGGGATTTATATATAGGAGGTTTTTATGGCACGTATGTATTACGAAAAAGACTGCGATTTAGGGGCGCTTAAAAGCAAAACTATTGCGGTAATTGGTTACGGTTCTCAGGGACACGCCCATGCCCTGAACATGAAGGAGTCCGGGCTAAAGGTGATTGTCGGTCTTTATGAGGGGTCAAAATCATGGAAGAAGGCGGAAGAGGCGGGCTTTCAAGTGATGACGGCGAAAGACGCGGCGCAGACTGCGGATTTTATCATGATCCTGATTAACGATGAAAAGCAGGCCGCCCTTTACAGGGAATCAATTGCGCCCGCTCTTAAAAAGGGAAAAACTCTTTCCTTCGCTCACGGATTTAATATCCACTTTGGGCAGATTGTTCCGCCGCCTGATGTCAACGTTGTGATGATAGCTCCCAAGGGGCCAGGGCACACCGTGCGTGAGCAGTACAAGAACGGCGCGGGCGTTCCCTGCCTTATAGCGATTCACCAAGACGCGGACGGAAACGCGAAAAAATTGGCATTGGCTTACTCTGCGGGAATTGGCGGCGCGAGAGCGGGAGTACTGGAAACAACTTTTAAGGAAGAAACCGAGACTGACCTTTTTGGAGAGCAGGCTGTCCTGTGCGGCGGCGTTTCCGCGCTGATGAAGGCAGGCTATGAAGTGCTTGTGGAAGCGGGCTATCAGCCTGAGAGCGCCTATTTTGAAGTTATGCATGAGATGAAGCTTATCATTGATCTTGTAAACAGGGGCGGGCTTTCTTTTATGCGTTATTCAATTTCTGATACGGCGGAATACGGCGACTATGTTATCGGGCCGAAGATCATTACGGAAGATACAAAGAATACGATGAGGCAAGTGTTAAAGAATATTCAGAATGGAAGTTTTGCGCGGGACTGGATACTTGAAAATCAGGTGAACCGCCCGTTCTTTAACCGCATGAGGGCGATTGAGGCGGAACATCCAATCGAGAAAACAGGAAACGAGCTTCGCGCCATGATGCCCTGGTTAAAAAAGAACGAGGAAAAATAATTAAATGAGTAAGCAAGAGGGGGCCGATTTAATACCGCTGGAAATTTTAGACACTACCCTTAGGGACGGCGCTCAGGGAGAGAGTATAACTTTTTCCGTGCAGGACAAACTCGACGTGGTTAGAGCTTTGGACGATTTGGGAATCGCGTGGATCGAGGCGGGGAACCCGGGAAGCAATCCAAAGGATATGGAATTTTTCCGTCTTGCGGGAAGCCTCAACCTTAAACACGCGAAACTCTGCGCTTTTGGCCCTACCCGCAAAAAGGGAGTCAAGGCAAGTGAAGATTCAGGAGTGCTTAGCCTGCTTGAAGCGCAGACCAACGCGGTGACGATCTTCGGCAAAAGTTGGGATTTTCATGTGTCGGAAGTGCTGCGTGTCAGCCCGGAAGAAAATCTTGCCATGATTGCGGAAACAATCGCGTTTCTGAAAGAAAATGGAAAGCAGGTTTTTTTCGACGCTGAACATTTTTTTGACGGCTGGACGGCAAACCCGGAATACGCCCTTACCACTCTAAAGACCGCGATGACCGCAGGAGCGCGGCGCATAATACTGTGCGACACAAACGGCGGCGCGTTTCCAGACACAATTGAGAAGGCTGTTAAGGAAGCCGTAAAAATTATTGATGACGCTTCTTGTATTCTAGGCATTCACGCGCACAACGACGCTGACATGGCGAGCGCGAATACTATCACCGCTGTCCTTGCCGGCTGCCGCCATGTTCAGGGAACTCTTGTAGGTTTTGGAGAGAGGTGCGGCAACACAAGCCTAGCTGCGGTAATGCCGAGTCTTGAACTTAAACTTGGTTTCCGCTGTCTGCCTGAGGGAAAGATGGCTCTTCTTTCCGAGATAACGCAGATTGTCGCGGAGACGGCCAATGTCGCGGTTCCCGGCAATATGCCTTATGTTGGAAGCCACGCGTTTACGCATAAGGCGGGAATGCACGCGGATGGAATTTTAAAGGTGAGCAAGTCTTTTGAACATGTCGATCCTTCGCTTGTTGGAAATGATCGTCATATTGTGATGAGCGAAGTCGGCGGACGCTCAGCCATTGCGGAAAGGGCAAAGAAGATAGACGCTTCCATTACAAGGGATCATCCTGTTACTGCCGCTCTTGCGCAAAAATTAAAAACTCTTGAAGCGGAGGGCTGGCAGTTTGAAGGCGCGGACGGCAGTTTTGATCTTTTGGTTCGCAGAGAACTTGGACGCTACAAGCCATTATTTAACATCGAAGCTTATCGCGTGGTAAGTGAACATCCTACGGGAGAGACAATCGCCTGTTCCCACGCGTGGGTTAAAGTGCTTGTTGACGGTCAGGAAGAGATAGCCGCCGCTGAGGGAGACGGGCCGGTCAATGCGATGGACGGCGCATTGCGCAGGGCGTTGAAACACTTTTACCCGGAACTGAAAGAGGTTCGCCTTACCGATTACAAGGTCAGGGTAATTGACGGCAGCGCGGCGACGGCGGCAAAGGTACGCGTGCTTATCTCATCTTCAGACGGCAAACAAAGTTGGACAACCGTAGGAGTTTCAGAGGACATTATCGACGCGAGCCGCAGTGCGCTTGTGGATTCAATAGAATACAAATTAATTGACGATATAGAACGCCGTTTTAAGGCGTATCTTTAGGAGAAAAAATGAAATTTTCAGTTGCAGTTATTCCCGGAGACGGTATCGGACCGGAAGTGATAGTGCCTACTCTTGAAGTTCTTGACGCGGTGGGGGACAAGTACGGCCATATATTCAATTATGTCGAGCTTGAGGCGGGGGGGCTTGCTATTGATCACAGCGGGGAGCCGCTTCCTAAGGAAACGCTTGAGGCTGCGAAGCAGTGTGACGCGCTTCTTCTGGGAGCGGTTGGCGGCCCTAAGTGGGATTCGCTTCCCGGGCATCTGCGTCCTGAAAGAGCGTTGCTTGGTCTTCGCGCGGGGCTTGGCGTTTTCGCTAACCTCCGTCCTGCCGCTTTGCTTCCGCAATTGAAATCAGCCTGCCCTATTAAAGACGAAGTTTTAATCGCGAGCAACGGCGAGGGAAAAGCAGTTTTCGATTTATTGATTGTTAGGGAATTGACTGGCGGGCTTTACTTTGGCAAGCGCGGTCGGCTTGATGAACCTTCAAACGGACACGCTCCCGGTTCGGCTTTTGATACTGAAACATATTCATGGATGGAGATTGAACGGGTACTCCGCGCCGGGTATGAAGCGGCGGCTGTGCGGCGGAAAAAACTCTGCGTAGTGGACAAGGCAAACGTGCTTGAGTCGTCCCGTTTTTGGCGAGAAGTTACTGCTGTTGTTTCAAAGGACTATCCCGATATAGAGACAAGTTACCTCTACGTTGACAATGCCGCCATGCAGTTGATCCGAGCCCCTGGGCAATTCGATGTAATTGTTACTTCAAATCTTTTTGGAGACATACTTTCCGATGAGGCCTCAGTGCTTACAGGTTCAATCGGTATGCTTGCCTCGGCAAGCCTTGGTGAAAAAGTGCAAAGTGGAACAAGACTGGGAATGTACGAGCCTATTCACGGCTCCGCGCCGGACATCGCGGGGAAAGACATCGCCAATCCGCTTGCGACTATTCTTTCTGCGGCGATGATGCTTCGCTACTCATTCGGTCTTGAGAAGGAAGCGGTAGCTATTGAAACGGCGGTTAATCATGTGCTTGATCAGGGACTGAGGACTGGAGACATCGCAAGCCGAAGCGGCGCAGCAAGCAGCGGTACAGCAAGCGGCGGCGCAGAAAGCGGCGCGGCTTCAAGCGTGGAAAAAATTGTGGGGACTAAAGCAATGAGCGAAGCGGTACTCAAGGCATTGGAGAAATTATGAAAAGCGATCAAGTAAACAAGGGCATTGCCCGTTCCCCCCACCGTGCGCTTTTTAAGGCGTTGGGGTTCATCGAAGAAGAATTTAAAAGGCCGCTTATCGGGATTGCCTGCGCTAAGAGCGAGATAGTGCCGGGTCATCTGCACCTTGACACTGTTGCCCGCGCGGTTGCGGACGGGGTTCGCATGGCAGGCGGAGCGCCCGTCGTCTTTCCCGTAATCGGAGTGTGCGACGGAATAGCGATGGGGCACGAGGGAATGAAGTACTCACTGCCGACAAGGGAGCTAATTGCGGATTCTGTTGAGTGTATGGCGACGGCTCACGCTTTTGACGGGCTAGTTTTTATTCCCAACTGCGACAAAATAATTCCCGGTATGCTGATGGCGTCGGCTCGGCTTAACCTTCCGTCTGTTTTTGTTTCTGGCGGACCGATGCTTGCCGGGCGCAAAGACGGAAAACCGCTGACTCTTACCACCATGTTTGAAGCTGTAGGCGCTGTCGCCGCCGGAAAGATCAGCGAAGCGGAACTTGAGGAACTTGAAAATCTTTCCTGTCCCGGTTGCGGTTCATGCTCTGGAATGTTCACGGCAAACTCGATGAACTGCGTAACCGAAGCATTGGGAATGGCACTGCCAGGGAACGGAACTATTCCCGCAGTAATGGCGGAGCGTATCCGCCTCGCTAAAAAAACCGGAATGTTGATCATGGACGTGCTTAAAAAAGACCTGCGTCCCAAAAACATACTTACGCAAAAAGCGTTTATGAACGCCCTCGCCCTCGACATGGCGCTTGGCTGTTCTACAAATACCGCTCTTCATCTTCCCGCCATTGCGGGGGAAGCGGGCATTAAACTCGATCTGGAGCTTCTTAACAAGGTAAGCGCGGTAACTCCTAACCTTTGCCGCCTTGCCCCCGCAGGAAAAGACGTAATAGAAGACTTGCACGCAGCCGGAGGAATTCCCGCCGTCTTAAAAGAACTTGCTAAAAAGAACCTTGTCGATCTTAAAGCCGCCACAGTGTACGGATGCCTTGGCGACGCGTTGGTTAAGGCGGAAAATAAAAATCCCGATGTAATAAGGCCTATTGAAAATCCCTACTCTGCGACAGGAGGGCTTGCCGCGTTGAAGGGGAACATCGCGCAAGATGGCTGCGTTGTAAAGCGAAGCGCGGTAGCTGTTTCCATGTTGAAACACGAAGGCCCAGCAAGAGTTTTCGATTCCGAGGAAACCGCATTTGACGCAATCATGGGAAAGAAGATTAACGCTGGTGATGTCGTCGTTATTCGTTACGAAGGGCCTAAGGGCGGCCCCGGCATGAAAGAGATGCTCGCGCCTACTGCGGCTCTTGCCGGAATGGGGCTTGACGACAAAGTAGCATTGATTACTGACGGACGTTTCTCAGGCGCTTCCAAGGGCGCGTCTATCGGACACGTATCGCCTGAGGCGGCAATGGGCGGAAACATCGGCATTATTAACGAAGGGGACATAATAGAGATTGATATTGACGGGCTTTCAATAAACGTGAAGATAAGCGAGGAAGAAATTGCGCGGCGGCGTAAAGATTGGAAGCCTCTCTCAAAGAACAATGTTGGTTACCTTGCCCGCTATAGCGCGCAAGTCGGCTCCGCCGCGCAAGGCGCGGTCTTTAATTCACAGCCGCGTGAAGGAAATTAAAATGCAGTACACAGGAGCGCGAATATTAATTGAATCTTTGATTGAACAGGGAGTGGATACCATTTTCGGCTATCCCGGCGGCGCGGTCTTAAATATTTATGACGAACTTTACAAACACAGCGACAAGATTCGCCACATCCTTGTCAGCCACGAACAGCACGCCGCCCACGCCGCAGACGGTTATGCGCGATCAACAGGGAAGACTGGAGTGTGCATCGCCACTTCAGGACCGGGAGCTACAAACCTTATCACTGGAATTGCCACTGCGTACATGGACTCAACTCCACTCGTGGCTATTACAGGCAACGTACCTACAGGCATTTTAGGCAAGGACAGTTTTCAAGAAGTTGACATCACTGGCATCTCCATGCCTATAGTAAAGCACAACTGGATTGTAAAAAATGTTGACGACCTTGCCGAAGTGATCCGCGAAGCTTTTTTGCTTGCCTCCTCTGGCCGCCCGGGACCGGTACTCATCGACATACCGAAAGATATTACGGAACGTACCGCCGAATGGGCTCCTTCAAAGAAAGGCGGATTAAAAAACAATTCTCTTTCAGATCGCGCAAAGCGTCTTGACGAGCGCGTATCAAGGAGCAGATTTTCAGATGAAGAAATAAAAACCGCCGCGGAAATGATTAAGGAAGCCAAGAGGCCTCTGCTTTACGCGGGCGGAGGCGTCATTAGCTCAGGAGCGGAGAGCGAACTTATCGCGCTGGCAGAAAAACTTAACGCTCCCGTGGCGTTGAGCCTCATGGGAATAGGCGCGGTTCCAAAAGATCACAGGCTCTGCACCGGGCTTATCGGAATGCACGGAACTGTGGCAAGCAACAAAGCGACGCAGAAGACAGACTTGCTAATAGCTATTGGCGCAAGATTTTCCGACCGCGTAACAAGCAAGGCGGATATATTCGCTAAGACCGCGAAGGTGATTCACTTTGATATTGACCCGGCTGAGATAGGCAAAAATATTGAAACGCACGCCTGTGTTGTGGGAAATCTAAAAGACACTCTTAAAAGCCTGTTGTCAAAACTCCCTGAGCGTCTTGAAACCGAATGGAACGGCGAAATTGAAAAGTGGAAAACCCATCTGCCCCAAACATACACTCACGAAGTTACATTCGCTAAAAACGCGCTCCACCCGCGCTTTATAATAGAAGAAACCGCGAAAGCTCTTGGCCCCGAAACAATAGCGGTGACCGACGTTGGCCAACACCAGATGTGGACCGCGCAATTTTTTCCCGCTGAGAAGCCAAGAACTTTCATCAGCTCAGGCGGGCTTGGAACGATGGGCTTCGGTCTTGGCGCGGCTTGCGGAGCAAAAGTCGCGAATCCCAAAAAGCCTGTGGCGCTTTTCACCGGAGACGGCAGTTTCAGAATGAACTGCGCCGAAATGGCGACCCTAAGCAACAATAAAATCCCGCTTCTGATAATAGTCTTTAACAACGGAGTCCTCGGCATGGTAAGGCAGTGGCAAAGTTTCTTTTACGAAAGCCGCTACTCGCAAACGATTCTTGGCGCCTACCCCGACTTCCTAAAACTCTGCGACGCTTATGGCATTAAGGGCTTCCGCGCAGGGGACAGAGAGTCCTTTAAAAAAGCGCTCCACTCTGCCGCCGCAGAACTGTCCGCCGGAAGAGCCGCCCTAATCGAAGCCGACATAGACCGTGACGAAAATGTCTTACCAATGGTCCCTTCAGGCAAACCAATTGATGAGCAGATACTTTAATTAGCAATGAGCAATGAATAATGAACAATTAGCGAGGTTTATAAGCTAAGCGTGGGATATTACGATTAATTTTCGAACAACGAAATTGTTAATTGCTCACTGCTAATTGCTCACTGCTCATTGCTCACTGCTCATTGCTCACTGCTCACTGCTAATTGTTCCCTACTCTCTCTGCGCTAAGTCCCACTCCATCGCGTTAATCGCGGATAGGTATGCCATTATTGAGGCTTCAATTACGTCTGTGGATACGCCGCGGCCGTTCCAGCGCCTGCCGTCCATCGCGATTTTTACCATTGCTTCGCCCTGCGAGGAAGAGCCGCCTGTAACGGCGCCGATTTCATAGAGTTCCAGCTCCGGCTCTTGACCTGTAATTTGATTTATCGCTTTGAAGATTGAATCTATGGGGCCGTCTCCAAGGCATACCAATTTTTTAAACTCTCCGTCTTTGTGCTGCAAGCGGATAACTCCCGCCGCGCCCAATGCGGAACCGGTGTTCACCGCCCAATGATCCAGCTTCCATGTTTCGGGAACGGAGACAGCCCTGTCCATTACAAGGGCTTCAATGTCGCGGTCGCTGACAACTTTCTTTTTATCGGCAAGGTCTTTAAAGTCGGCAAATATTTTTTCAAACGCCTGCGCGTTAACGTTCAGCCCCAAATCTTTAAGACGCTCTTCAAAAGCGTGGCGGCCTGAATGTTTGCCCAGAACCATTCGGTTTTGCGGAATGCCGATTGACTGCGGAGTCATTATCTCGTAAGTTTCCCTCTTCGCCAACACTCCATGCTGATGAATTCCCGCTTCATGGGCAAACGCGTTATCGCCCACAATGGCCTTATTAGGCTGAACCTTCACGCCTGTCACCTGCGACACAAGACGGCTTGCCGCGTAAATCTGACTGCTGTCAATTCCCGTGTCGGCGGAAAAAAAATCGCTTCTCACGCGCAGACCCATGACCACTTCTTCCAAAGACGCGTTCCCCGCGCGCTCACCTATTCCGTTAATCGTGCACTCAACTTGATCCGCGCCGTTTGCAATAGCCGCTATACTGTTCGCGACAGCCAATCCCAAATCGTTGTGGCAATGCACGGACAGTGCCGCCTTTTCAATATGCGGAGTATGTTCCTTAATATAGCGGACGCGCTCGCCAAATTCGGCGGGCATCGCGTATCCTACAGTGTCGGGGAAATTTACAGTCAACGCACCCGCTTCAATTGCAGCGCCAAAAACTTTGCAGACAAAATCGGGATCGCTTCGGAAAGCGTCTTCGGCGGAAAACTCAACGTCATTGCAGAATTTTTTCGCGTACTTTACGGAGGAGACGGCTTGTTCCAACACCTGATCGGGAGTCATCTTGAGTTTGAACTCCATGTGTACGGGCGAAGTGGCAAGGAACACATGAACGCGCGGGTTTGCCGCTTTTGCCAGCGCCTCTTTCGCCGCGTCAATATCGCTTTCTCGGCTGCGACAAAGACCGGCCACAGAACAATTGGTAATGATGCCGGCGATTGTCTTTACGGACTCAAGATCGCCCGGGCTTGATATGGGAAAACCAGCTTCGATTATATCCACTCCAAGTTTTTCAAGCTTCCTTGCAACTTCAATTTTTTCCGTCAGATTCATACTGCATCCGGGAGCCTGCTCCCCGTCCCTGAGCGTAGTGTCAAAAATTTTTATGCGCCGTTTTTCTTTGTCAGCCATTTTTATCTCCTGTAAATTAGTAGTGTTTAGCGGCGTATTCGACCCAGCCGCCGGCTTCCACTAAAGCCTTTTCAAAATTTTTAAGAGTGAAAGAAACGATTTTTTCTTTTCCGCCCGCTTTAAAACACAAACTGCCCTTGTCCGTATCCACAGCCAATGTTGTTTTGACGTTGGCGAATTCCTTAAACAGTTCGTCCAACTCGTCTGCGGAAACTTCGCAGGCGATCATGCCGCAGTTGTACATATTCTGCCTGAAGATACGGGCAAAACTTTCAGCGATTACGATGTTGATGCCGTTCACTTCAAATGCCCACGGAGCGTGTTCACGAGATGAGCCGCATCCGAAGTTTGCCCGCGCCAGCACCGCTCCCTTACCGGCAATGTCTTTATTAGGATCAAAACCTTTTAATTTTAAGTCTTCCAAAAGATGAGGCTTTAACGCCGCTCTTGCGTCTTCGGTTAAATATTTCGCGGGGATAATTTCATCTGTGTTAATATCGCCGCGATCAAGAAATAAAACTTCTCCGCCAAAATTTTTCATTACTGACCTCCTGCTGCAATTGCGCCAGCTACTGCCGCCGCAGCAGCAGAGGCGGGACTCATGAGGTGAACCATGCCGCCCTTGCCCATGCGGCCGTAAAAATTGCGGTTTGTAGTGGAAGCGCAAACTTCCCCTTGCGCAAGCACTCCGTTGGACATTCCAAGACACGCGCCGCAAGTGGCGTTTGTCACGCAGCAACCGCTGTCAAGAAAAGTTTGTATCAGTCCTTCTTTGAGAGCCTGCGCGAAAATGTCCGTGGTAGCGGGTGAAATGATCGCGCGTACCGAATCGGCAATTTTTTTGCCGCGCAGTACATTTGCTGCGGCGCGAAGGTCTTCAATTCTGCCATTGGTACAAGAGCCGATGTACACCTGATCGATTTTAGTGCCGGCAAGTTCCCTTATCGTTTTTACTTCGTCCGGTTTGTAGCCGACAGTCGCAAGCGGTTCCAGTTTTGAGCAGTCAATATCGACAACGCCTGAATACTCCGCGTCGTCATCGCTTGTCCATTTTGAAAAATCAGCAAGCGCTTCTTCCTTACTTGAATAAGTTTTATCGCCGCCATGCCCGATAAACGGCCACAGATAATTTACGGTAGTCATATCAGGCATACATACGCCGCTTGTCGCTCCCGCTTCTATCGCCATGTTACAGATCGTCAGTCTGCCTTCCATGCTCATGGAAGAAATAACAGGCCCCCGCAATTCCATAACTTTTCCCGACGCTCCCGAAACGCTAATTTTGGAAATAACAGCGAGGATTACGTCTTTTGGCGAAACGTTCTTAGGCAGTTCCCCAAGCAGATTAATTCTTAAAGTTTCAGGCCTTCGGAAAGCGCAAACGCCTTTCAGTATCCCCACCTCAAGATCGGTAGTTCCCACGCCTGCTGCGAAAGCGCCAAACGCGCCGTGCGTGCAGGTATGGCTGTCGCCCATGATAATAGTAAAGCCCGGGCGGACAAATCCCTTTTCCGGAAAAATCGCATGGCACACGCCATTTCTGCCAATGTCAAAAAAGTCCTTGATATTGTGCCGCCGCGCCCAATCCCGCAGAGTTTTTCCCTGCAATGCGGTTTGCGAATCCTTAGCCGGCGTTACATGATCTATCACCGCCTTGATTTTTACCGGATCAAAAACCTTGTCGAGTTTTTTTGAAACCAGATCGTTTATCGCCGCCGGAGTCGTAATCTCATGACAGAATACCCTGTCAAGCCTAAGCACAAATACGTCTTCAAACGGTTTGTCAACAGTATGAGTCTCAAATATTTTTTGAGTCAATGTTTTTCCCATAATTTTTCCTAATTGCATTATACGAATTTTTGATAATAACGGCAAGCCTGAACAATTAGCAATTAGCAATTAGCAATTAGCAATTTCGTTGTTCGTAAATTAATCGTAATAGCCCCACACTAAGCCTACGAACCTCACTAATTACTAATTACTAATTATTCATTGTTCATTGCTCACTGCTCACTGTTCACTGCTCACTGCTAATTGCTCACTGCTCACTGCTCACTGCTTTTCCGGAAACAAAACAACCTGCACCGGCCCTGAAACCAGAATCTCCCTGCAAAGAGATTGAACGCTTTGAGGAGTAACCGCTTTTATAGCATCCGCTCTTGAGTTAACCCTTGAAAGAGGCGTGTTGTAAAGAACCGATGAATTTGTATAACTCTGCGCTATATACAAATTTCTTTGAAGAGATCTTTCATGCTCTTTTAACAGGGCCTCTTTTGATTTGTTAAACGTATCTTGATTAAGGGGATGTTTTGTAAGACCGGTTAAAATATCGCGTACCGCCGTGATTAATTCTTCCACGCGGGAGGGGTTGCACACAAAATAAACGCTTATACTGTATTCGCCGGAAGGAATTGTATTGGCAGATGCGCCTGAGGAAATTGAATATACCCCGCCCAATTTTTCGCGGATTTCATCGTTTAAAATTATTTCAAGGTATTCGGATAAAAGAGATGCAGTTTGATTTCTCTGTTCGCTGAAATCAGCCGGTCCGTTTACAATCCATGCAAGAAAAACCATACTTCGGTCTTCTTTTCCCTTATTAATTGTTTTTCTGCCTTCATTGGGGCGCTTTATTCCGGGATTATTCCACTTGTTCATCGGCTGAGAAACAGGTATGGAAGCGATGTAGATTGCCGACAGTTCTCTTATGACATTTAAATTAACGTTACCTGTAAACACAAAAGTATAATCGCCGGGATTAATACACTGTTTTAAAAAGTCATTCGCGTCTTTTATGGAAACTTTGGCAATATCGTCATATTCAAGAGGCTTAAAAAGAGGATGGTTATTATAAATTATTTTTGCAAATTCACGGAAGAACACCGCTTGCGGATCATCATTCTGATGCAGAAGCGTCGTCCTGTACTGATCGAGCATTGCAGAAATTGCCTTTTCGTCAAGACGTGGCTGAGTAAAGAAAAGATGTATCATCTGAAAAAGCGTTTTTAAATCACCCGTTGTGGACGACCCTTGAAAACCTCGGTAGTAATGCGAATTCCAGAAAGACGCCGACACCTGCTTCCCCGCAAGTTTTCCTGAAAGCTCATTTCTTGAATACGGACCAAGGCCGGAAGCCGTTATCATTTCGGAAAGAAGATCGACAGAAAAAATAGTTTTTTCAGTCGCGTTGGCTGTCCCGCCTTTTGCCGCCGCGTACAGTACAATCTCATTATTCTTATTCGCGGTCTCTTTAAAAATTACCTTTGCCCCATTTGACAAAATAATGATATGAGCGCCTGTGCCTGAATCAATATTTTCTGACGTTATCTCTCCTGCCGTCGGCGCTTTGTCCATTAAATCGCCGGAAAGCAAATTGTCCTGTTTGCGGGTAATTTTTGCGGATTGAGTTTCCCTAAAGATTGATTTTATTTTTTCGGCAGTGGGAAGATTCTCTGCTTCCGCCTGCGGAGAAATTAAAAAAACGGTGATGTCATTATCTGAAAAATAATCTTTTGCAGCTTGCAAAACTTCTTTTAAACCGATGCCGGGAAGCAGGGCGTTGACCGCATTCGCCTCCCATTCAACGTCCGGCATATCTTCGCCATATAAAAAATGATTAGTAAAATTTCTGATGTATTTACGCGATTCCGTTCTGTCCTTTTCAGATACCAATTTTTCCATATACGAAACAATATCCAATTTTGCCAATTCCAGTTCGCTCTCCGTAAATCCAAACCGGCGCATGGATTCCTTCTCCAGTAAAAGTTCCCTAAGCGCGTCCTCTACCCTGCCCGTTTTAGGCTCAGTCCCCATTGAATAAAAACGCGCGTTCGCCGACCAGCGCCATACGCCGCCCCAAAATTCGTTAGCCGCCGATTCGGGATCGGATTGCGCTTCTTCAAAACGCAGTGAGAGCATATAGTCAATTAAATAATCAATTACGGTTTCCCTGTAATACGCTAACGTTCCTTTTTGAGAGCCTTTTTTCATTTTGTAATAGATCATATAGTTAGCCGACGTAAGCTCAGGGTCGGTAATAATTTCAACGTTTAAATTGCCGTTCTTTGGCGGCGGCAGTTCAATAAGAGGGCGGTTTACAGGCTTGCTTGCGGCGGGCATGGTAAATTTTTGCGCTAACTGCGCTTCCAGTTTCTTTCCGTCAAAATCACCGACAAAAACAAGAGCCATATTGTCGCTTGCATACCAGCGCTCATAAAATTCCCTAACATTTTCCGAAGTTGCGTTTTCAATAATTTCCGCAAGCCCGATAGGTTCGCGCTCGGCGTAAGCGCTGCCGGAAAAAAGTTTCTTCAGCATTTTTTTTCGCGCCCTGTCCATCGCGTCAGATCTTGACCGCAATTCCTCAAGAACGACTCTGCTTTCGTTTTTAACGTCTTCGCTTAAAAAACTTACCGTGTAGGTCCAGTCATTAAGAACAGCTAACGCCTTGTCCGGTATGCGTTTTACTCCGCCTACATTCTCCACGGGAATATCAAAGTGATAAACCGTTTCGTCATAGGACGTATACGCGTTAGCGTCTCCGCCAAAACGCATTCCCAATGATCTGAAATACTCAATTATATCTTTATTTGGAAAATTTTTAGTTCCGTCAAACGCCAGATGCTCGACAAAATGCGCCAGCCCCCTCTGATCTTCCCTCTCCAAAACCGACCCCGCGTTTACAACAAGCGCAAGCTGCGCCATATTTTCCGGCAGGGAATTTTCCAGTATATAATAACGCAACCCGTTAGGAAGTTTCCCCGTTAAAGCGCGGCCTGTAAGCGGGATAATGTCAGTTCCCTTGCCCAAATTCGCGTAATCCGAAGTAGAGACGGATACGCAAGTCAGGATAAGGAATGTCAATACTGAACAAAAAATTAAAGGTAATTGATTAAGTTTTCTATTTGTTTTCATGGAGATAATTATACAAGAAATTAATGTTATTAACAGCTGATTTTTGGGAATGGGGAGTAGGGAGTGGGGAGTGGGGTTGTTTAAGCGTGTTGACTTCACGCTTAGCTTGCTAACTTCGCTCCCTACTCCCTCTTTTTGAACTCTTTCGATTAATTAGTGACAAAATTAAAAAAAGTACTTATAATATAAACATAGACATATATGGTAAAAATAAATGATAAAATCGTAATTAAACCCGCTTGGCGGATATTTCCCCTAATCGCCGCGCTGTTTTTAGTAATGACAGCCTGCGGGCATGATCCGTTTTTCATACCAGTAGCGTCTATTAAAGACGTACCGGAAACAGGCGTGGCGGGAACGCCTATACCGCTTACCGGAAAAGTCAGTCCCAGTTTCGCTAGTTATAAATCTATTGTTTGGCTTGTTGAAAACGCGGGAACCACCGAAGCGGGTATCAGCGGAAATATTTTAAATACTAAGGCGAAAGGGATAGTTTCATTAAGAGCGACAGTCAAAAACGGCATCGCGGAAGGAATGGATTATACTCAGGATTTTTTCATTAATATAAAGGAAGGCGATCAGCCTGTATTAACTGACATAAATTCTATTGACATCATCGTAACCGGCCCCGGCACTGGTGAAACGCCGGATACTTATGCCTTCGCAAGCGAAAGCGGCGTAAGCTATGCCGTAGGAGAAGTTTCATGGTCGCCTGTTCACGATACGTTCCAGGGCAATACCGCATATACGTCGACTGTTACGGTTACGGCAAATGAGGGCAACAAATTTGTGGAGACTCCCTCGGCGAAAATTAACGGCCATACGGCGGCAATCACAAATAGTAGTGATAAGGCGGTTACCCTATCACTGTTATTTGATCCGACTCTCGCAAACGCGGTTAAAGGGATAGAAATCATTGGCCAACCGAAAAACACGGAATACGCGCACGGCGACACGCTCGATCTTACAGGGCTTCGCGTAAAACTTATTTACACTGACAATACTGATGAGGAATTCGACCTTATCAATTTTGGCACTAATATTTCTACGAATCCGGCGCAGGGCGCGAGGCTTATTCGTACAGAGCATAACGGACATCCCATTACGGTATCGGTAGGCCGCCATTCCGCAATTACTGATGTATTATTGACTGTCAACAAGGCCGCTGGCGCGGCGGTTGGTACGCCCGTTGTTACATTGAATACTGATAATCTCAGTATTACAGTCACTCCCATAACCTCGCCCGCTAATGGCCAATCCATTGAATACGCAAAAAACACGTCAACGGCAGTACCGGAAACCGGCTGGCAGGACGGAACGACATTCGGCGGTCTTTCTGCAAATACGCCTTATTACATTTTTGCCCGTTCAAAGGAAAACGCTAACTACAACGCGGGCACTCCAAGCGTCAGCGAGAAAATTATGTTCTACACGGTAACATTTGAAAGCAATGGCGGCGGCAACGTGCCTTCAAAGAATATAGTATCAGGCGGTACTGTAACCAAACCAGCGGATCCAACCAGAACAGGTTATAAATTCGACGGCTGGTATAAAGAATCGGGATTAATCACTCTATGGAACTTCACTAACGATACTGTTACAGCCAACATCACCTTATACGCGAAATGGCTGAGCAGCCAGGGCATTACTTTTGAATTTAATCCCGATAACTCGCCGTCTGTAAATTCCGGCATCGTTATACACCGTTCAAGCGAGAACGGGGCTACCAAGGCAACACTTACGATAAGCGACTATGACAAGTATACTGGCGTTGAATGGTATTACAATGACATTATTCTAGGAGATGAAGCAAGCCTTACCCTTGATTCATCGGATTACCAATACAATATGATAGGCACTAAATTTGTCAGGGTGGAAGCAATGAAAGGCGGCGTTCCATATATCACTAATGTTGAGTTTAGGGTGGAGCCATGAAAAAAATGAAGAATAAAAATTTAAGGATTTTATTATTTGCCCTTTGTTCATTGTTTATTTTCTCCGCCTGTCAGGAAACTGTCCCGCAACACGCGCCGCAGTCCATTCCAAAGGGAAAAGGCTCCGTTACTCTGATTATTGACGGGATAAACGGACGGACGATTCTCCCTTCCGGCTTGTCTCAATTTAACGCGTATACGGTTACATTCATTAATTCCGTAACTAATGCAACTGAAACGTTTGACCGTACTGCCATAACAGAGCCGTTTTATCTTGAACCCGGAAATTATAACGTGCAGGTAACCGCTTATGCTGATACTGCAAAAACCAAAACTGCGGCGCAAGGGCAGTTGACGGGGATTACAGTTATCGAAGGCGCAAATGCCGCTCTTAACATTACCTTAAATCCAATTATTACCGCCGGTAATCAGGGAACATTCAAGTGGGAGATTAAATTTCCCGCCGATCTTAGTCCAGCTTCTTTTTTAAATATAACTCCGGTGGACCCGGCAAACGACACGCAACTAGAACCTATACCGTTTTCTCTACCATCGCCATTTACCGGTTCCCGCGCTCTTAAAACAGGTTATTACCGCTTGGTTTTTTACCTTATACGGGAAAACGCGCAGGAGATTCAGTTTAATGAATTTGTCCATATATATGATAATTTAGAAAGTTTTTTCACTTATGAATTTAAGGATGAGCATTTTAATAATATAAAATACACGATTACCTTTGATTATGATAACGGAACGAGCCTTCCGGTGACTTATTTCCACGGCAATCAAATAAGTAAAACCACTCACGAACCGGCTATTAATAAACCAATTCCGGCAGGTTTATACTTAAATCCGCCGCCTAATAATTGTACTTTTGACGGCTGGGATTATGGCAGTACTGAATGGGATTACACTAAACCGATAACCTGCGACATGACGCTGACTGCGCGTTGGACGGCTCCAACAATTAATATTAGTAACCAGAATGGGACTACAATTATTGAAAAAGCTGCTTCGTATGCTAATACTCATAGTGCCAGTTATACATTGTTCCTTGATTCTGATGTAACTATAAATGGTTACGCTTTCACCGGCGCTTATAATTTGACAATAATCGGATTAACTAGTGTAACGCTCAGTCCACAAACCAATATCTTGTTTACAATACAGAGCGGGATTACGCTGACCATTGGAAAAAACATTATTCTTCAAGGGGTTAGCGATAACGATAATGCTTTGGTGACTGTAAATACGGGCGGAACTTTTAATATGACAGGCGGAAAAATTACCGGCAACACTTATAAAGGTGATTCATACAACGCAACCGTGTATGTGAACGGAACTTTTAATATGTCGGGCGGAGAAATTACAGATAATCACAATAACAGCACATATACTTACGGAAATGGCGGCGCGGTATATGTTACCGGAAACGGAACATTCAGTATGAGCGGAGACGCTGAAATCACTGGTAATAACACTTTGTCAACCATTTCAACAGCCGTGTATATAGCTGGAGCAAGCTCATTTACCATGGCTGGAAACAGTAAGGTCACATCGAATACCAGCCCGCTCGGGGATGTTTTTATTGACAGCGGCGCTTCACTTACCTTATCAGATAACGCGACTATAGGGACGCTTACCCTGAGTGCGGGACCCACCGGCAATTCCTACGCAACCATTAATTCCGGCTGGACAGAAAGTGTTACTACAAGCCTTAATTTATGGGGAGGCCCTCCCAATTTCAACGATATCATTAACTTGTGGTTAAACAAGAAGGTATTGGACACTACTGATGCCGGTACTGTGGTAAAATTCCAGAATGTGTCTTTTGTAAGCAGTAACGGCAATAAACAATCTATCAGCACCCCACAACCGGCCGCTCCTTACGGCTATACAATTTCCACTTCCGCGCCAGACACCGGTAAACTTGTTGCGGAAATGTATGAAGCGCGAATCGGATCAACATACTACACAACACTTGCCGCCGCTATTGCAGCAGCTACAGGCGGCACATCTACACCCCCCACAGAAATAGTCATTTTACGCGATATAACCTCCGATTCCGGTTATGAAATATATAACGCTAAGAATATAAAGCTTACCGCTGACACCGGAAAGAATTGCACTATAACTGCTTCCGACGGAGGCTTCGCGCTATTTACCGTTAGTACCGGTTCACTTACCTTGGGCGGCAGTGGCGGTAGCCTTATCCTCAGCGGCGGCAGTGTGGCTTCCACAACTGGACGCAGGGGCGTTTATGTAATGAGCGGAGCTTTTGTAATGAGCAATAACGTTACTATTGAAAATTTTAAAAACAATGCAGACGCTTCCCCTGATGGTTATGGCGGTGGAGTCTATGTGGCAAATGGAACTTTTAAAATGGACGGCGGTAACATACAAGGAAACAGCGTTTCAGGTTCAGGCAATAATAACGGCAATGGCGGCGGCGTGTATTTTACCGGTACGACTTTTGACATGAGCGGCGGAACTATAGGCGGAACTGCAGCGGGAACCGCTAACACAGCAACCAATGGCGGCGGCGTGTATGTAGCCGGTGGAAAATTTACCATGAGCGGCGACGCTAAAATAATAGGCAATACCGCAAGTAGCAACGGCGGCGGGCTGAATATCACCAATGGACCCCTCGCCATTAACGGCGGCAAAATATCGGGCAATTCTTCAGGAAGCTATGGCGGCGGCGTGTATAGCAACTTTACCCTCACCATGAGCGACGGTGAAATATCAGGAAACACCGCAAATAACAATTTCGGCGGCGGCGTGTATATTACCGATATTAACAGTAATTTTACCATGAGCGGCGGTACTATAGGCAAAACTGCATCGGAAACCGCTAATACCGCAGATAAGGGCGGCGGCGTGTATGTGGCCAATAATGGAAAATTTACCATGACTAACGGGTTTATAAAAGGCAATACGGCAAACACCAACGGCGGCGGAGTGTTTATTAACAGTGGAACTTTTGAAATGAACGGCGGTGAAATATCAACAGGCAATAAAACAAATAGCGGCTCCGGCGGCGGCGTGTATCTGAACAACGGAACCGTTAACATGAGCGGCAGTACCAGCAAAATATCAGGTAATCAAGCAAATGGCACTGGCAGTAGCGGCGGCGGAGTGTTTGTAGCAAACGGAACCTTTACCATGACAGGCGGTCAAATAGGAAAAGCTGCCCCCGCTGACACCGCGAACAGCGCAACAGGCAACGGCGGCGGCGTGTATGTAGCCAGCGGCGGAACATTTAACCTGACTAGCGGAGTCATAGGAGGAACTGGGACAGACTGTAACACCGCAACCAGCGGCGGCGGAGTGTATGTAGCAGCCACATCCAGCACAGCCTTTACATTAGGTGACGGCGGTATAATAAAAGGCAACACAGCAAACGGCACAGCATCAACCAACGGCGGCGGCGGAATTTACTTTGCCTCTGGAACATCCTTTGAAATGAGCGGCGGGACGATAGGAGCAGACGGGTCCCCAAACAAAGTCCCTAATGAAATTTCAGCAAACACCGGCGGCGGTGGAATTTATTTTGCCGGAACGAATTTTAAAATGAGCGGTGGAACAATATGTTATAACAACTCAGGCATTTACGGCGGCGGCGTGTACTTTGCTTCCAATAATAATACCTTTGAAATGAGCGGCGGCATTATAAATAATAACAGCGCAAGTAACGGCGGCGGAGTTTTTAGCCCTCAAGGAAATTTTAAAATGAGCGGTGGCGGCGGAATAATAAAAAATAACAATGCGACAACCTCAGGCGGCGGAGTGAATATACAAGACGGAAATTTTGAAATGAGCGCCGGAATAATAGAGGGAAACAATGCAACAAGCACTACTGGCTGCGGCGGCGGAGTCTCTTTTACTATTAGTAACGGCCATACTGGTAATAGTTTTACCATGAGCGGCGGCACAATAAAATCTAACACTGCCTCAAGCAATGGCGGCGGAGTATATTTAATCTCAGGAACCTTTAAAATGAGCGGCGGAACTATTTATGGCAGTGATGGAGAAACATACACACCACCCGGCGCTCCAAACACAGCAACCAGCGGCGCGGCTATTTTTGTAAACAATAACGGAACAGCCAGTTACGATGGCGCTTACGGCACAGACGTTATTAGCACCACCGATAATACCCTGCCGCAGTAATAATTTATGATTTGCATACAAATTAGTGGTTAGTGGATAATTGTTAGTTATTAGTATCGTTGTTAGTAAATTGCGCCTGATAATACTACGTATAACTTTTCAGCTTCGCCCTCTACCCTCTATTCACATTGTCATCCCTGTGTTATTTTGTGTTTCCTCATATATCTCAACATAAAAAAGGTTGTCAATCCAAGTATAGTAATAAGCAACGAAAGAACAAATTGTAATACCATATTATCCTACTATAAACCATTTAATTATAATATCAATAAGGCTAATAATACCAAAAACACTAATGAAAAAGTACAAATGTTTCCATTACACGAATAAATTTACTTGCGGGTCTCGGCATAATATCTAACATTTGCCGCATAATCTCATTTTGTCGCTTAAATTGAGTTTCAAGTGTTTTATTAATATTGTCGAGCGACTCATTCACACATATATTATAAATTGTTCACCATTTGTTGTCCAGTTAAAAGAATAAAAAAATATTCTGTCCCGTGTTTTTCGTGTGAACTCTTGCGGAAATGAACTCTTGCAGAAAAATCTAAAAAATCTTATAATTAATAAAATAAAGGGAAATTTTTCCCCCAAAAGGCGGATTTTTTCGTAATGAGTGAAAAAAATTATAATGAAAGGCGCGGCGGCAACAGGCTGCGTTTTTCCATCGGCGCAAAACTTATAACAATAATTTCGATAATAGTATTAGTTTCCCTCGGTTCGATAACCGCGCTGGTGTCATGGCTGGTGCGGGAAGACCTTAAAATATCCGCCGAAGAAAATAACTTTGAGGTAAACAGGCGCGCGGCGGCGGAAACTGAACAAACATTGGAAAAAACGCGATTGCTTGCCCTCATGTTCACGCGCACTGCAGCCGTTCTTGGGAACCGAAGCAGCGTGATAAATGACGAAGCAAATTATTTTTTTACGCAGAATCCGCAGATAGCGGCTCTTTTTTATACATCTGCCGACCGATCATTCGCCGCATGGACGAATCGGGTATTTGTCAACGAGCGTTTTTTCACGTCGCGGGGAATTGAAAAATCTCTTGCGGACGCTTTCCGCGCCGACAGCAAAAAAATACTTGAAAACGCAGCGATAGGGCAAACGGCGCTAATCAACGCCTCGCCGTGGTTTAACAAAGCGCAAGCGTCAACGGCTCTCGCGGCGATGTTTTTCCCGATACAGGGCGGAGGGGGATGCGTTCTGTTCTCCAGCGAAAACCTGAACGAAAGTTTTGGCATGGGCGTAAACACGTCATATTTAATAAACGCGGACGGCGATATTATTGCGGACGCTGACCCGGAAAGGGTAAAAACAGCCGTAAATCTTGCGAAGCAGGACATTATCAGGCAAATTTTTAACAGCCCCGACCGTAACAAGCAGATGTTAGCCGATCTTGACAATCGGCAGGCGAAGGGCGATACGGAGGACGCGCCGTTAATCATCCGCTTGTGGGAAAATGTTAAACAAAAACTGAATAAAGATTATAACGCTGAAAAAGTGCGCCATTATCTTGCATACACGCGGCTTAATGCGGCGGGGAGCGTCGTAATCACAACCATCGAATACGGCAAAGTCTTTGAAGGCATAGCCGCCACTACGCGGCGCAATTTGTACCTGACCGCCGCAATTTTGTTCCTCTCCATAATGTGCATCTGGTTTTTCGCAAAAAGCATTTCCGTTCCGCTTAAAGCGCTTGCCGCCGCAGCGCGTAACGTTGAAGGCGGCATCTTTGACGTTAAACTGCAGCCGGCGGGCAGCGATGAGATCGGCTTATTAACGTCAAGCTTTGGAAAGATGTGTTCCGCTCTTGGAATCTTCGGCAAGTTTACAAACCGCGACATCGCAGTTCAGGCAATGCGCGGCGCCATTAAACCGGGCGGCCTGTCGAAACACGCGACAATCTTTTTTTCAGATATACGCGGCTTTACGGAAAAATCGGAAAACTTTGTCAAGGCGTTTGGTGACGACGCTTCCGACCGCATCGTCCACTGGCTCAATGAATATTTAACCGGCATGGTCGAATGCGTGGAAAAAACTAACGGCGTTGTGGATAAATTTATCGGAGACGCGGTAATGGCGCATTGGGGAACTGCCACTACTGCGGGAAGTCCGCAGGAAGACACGCGTTAAACTGCGTTAAGACGGCTCTGCTAATGAGGGTGGCGCTCTATAAATTAAATAAAAACCGGAAACAGGAAAACATCGGGAACCCGCCTATCAAAATCGGCTGTGGCATCAACACCGGTATTGTAACGGCGGGGCAGATCGGATCCGACCTTCGCATGGAGTACACCGTCATAGGCGATCCCGTAAATCTCGCCTCGCGCGTTGAAGCGCTTAACAAGCCGTTGGGGACAGACATCCTTATTACCGAAGACACATGGAACATGGTAAAGGAGCAAAATATTGTCGAAGAAATGCCTCCTGTGACGGTAAAGGGAAAAGAAAAACCCGTGCGGCTTTTTGCAGTTGTGAATCTTGTTTCAGTCCCTCAAGGGCCGAAGACTTTGGCGGAGGTGCGAAAATTGTTAGGCATTAAACCGCCTGATATTTCAAAGGCGGACGTCAACGCCGAAGAACACAAGTACAAAATTGGCGGCAAGTAAAAATGGCAAGCGAGAAAAAAACGGGCGGTAAATTCCGAGTTGCGGATTTTCTTGTCGTCCTACTCTGCCTATCAGCCTCGGCTTACAGCATTAATATGTTCAGACTCGATCTTTTTCAAACTCTCAACGGGCAAAACAAAACGCCTATCGGATCCGTTTCCATTAAAAGAAATACCGTTCAGCGCCGAATGTCGGACAGAGTGGTTTGGGACAGGCTGATAAAAGAATCGCTCGTTTATTCCGATGATATTATCCGCGTGGCGGATAATTCCGAAGCCGATCTCCACGTAAGCGGCAATGACATTTCTTTGAATGAAAATACGCTTGTCCGCCTTCATTACGACAAAGAAAGCGGCGAATTTAAAATTGAACTTACAACCGGAAATATGGGCCTTGTTACCGCAAACGAAGGCGGCAATGTCGTTTTAAATATTATGGGACGGCAGGTGGAAGCGAGGCCGGGAACGGCGCTTAACGCCGCCGCCGGAAACAGCGGCATGACTTTGCAAGTCAGCGAGGGCGCGGCGGTTATCGCCGATGAGGGACAGAACCGCGAACTGTCCTCTGGCGGGATAATCTCTATGGACAGCGAAGGCGCTATCCGCCTTGAACCTGCGGCAATGATCATTCAACCGCGTCCTAACGCCATTTACATAAAAAGCGCCGGAGAGATGATTAACATTTCTTTTTCATGGAACAGAATAAATCTTCAGCCGGATGAAACTTTGCGCTTAGAAATAGCTGAAGATCAAAGTTTCAGCCGTTCCGTCCGCGCTCTTGACGGGCTTAACTCTTCGGCGCAAACCGCTCTTAACGCGGGGCTTTGGAACTGGCGGCTGGTTTACAATAGCGGCGCTAACAGTACAATTCTCAGTTCGGGACGTTTCACCATAACGGAAGCGTCCGCTCCCGAACTGTTAAGCCCGGCAAGAAACCAGCAGTTTATTTATGAAACCGATCTGCCAAAACTTAATTTCCAGTGGTCCCAGACCGAAGACGCTTCGCATTATATTATAGAAGTTGACTCTTCGCCTGATTTCAGAAATCCAGTAATAAAAAAGCAATCGGCGGTTACGTCTCTATCTGACTCAAGCCTTACGGAAGGAAATTGGTATTGGCGGGTAACGCCTGTGTTTTCCCAAGCCGGCGAGGGCGGCGTTAATGCGCGTGTTTCGTCTTTCAGCATAGTAAGAAAAGATGAGCCTGCATCCGCTCCCATCACTCCTTCGCAGCCCAGTCGCGTAACCCTTGAATTGCCAAACAATGACGCGTCTCTGCCGGGACTGACTGCCCTGCGCCAGCAGACTGTATTCCGCTGGAGCAGTACTGAAGCTGTGGCAAAGTCAAGGTTCGTTCTTTCCCGAAATTCCAATCCCTTAACGGGGCAGGCCGCAGTAGAGATACCCGATCCAAACAGGACAATCCGTCTTGACCGTCTTGAAGAAGGCGTCTGGTACTGGACTGTTGAAGCGCAAACTCCAGACGGCGCGGACATTACCGCGCAAAGCCCGCGTCAATTGCGCGTACTGCCAATTCCACGTTTGTCCGCCCCCGAGAACCGCCAGCCCGCCACAGGACAGCGTATTGGCATTGAAGAACTTAAAACTGGAAGCATTAATTTCAGATGGTCAGCCGTATCGGGGGCAAACGCGTATATTTTTACGCTTTATCAGGAAGCTGACGGCAGACGGAAACAAATCGCGCAAATAGGGCCTGAGAACCGCACCTCATGGGCGGCGGAAGTTAAAACGTTAGGCAGGGGAAATTTTATCTGGCAGGTAGAAGCGGTAAACATGGGACGGAACAATGTTATTGAACAGCGTGGCAATTTGGGAGAAAATAATTTTGTAATAGACATTCCCCGCGCCGGCCCGGTAAAGATAATTGACGGATCAGAGGCTCTCCAATGATTAGCGGAAATATTTTTAATATTAATAAAAATCACCTTTTGCGCTTAGCTGTTTTAACGGCGCTTCTTTTCATGAGCGCCGTCCTTTGGGCGCAGAGCGGACGCTACGTTATTGAACAGCGTTATGTGCAACAACTTGCATGGATTGGTGATGAATACACGCTTAAATACGAAGTGGTAATTGAGCAGAACGAAGGCAAAGGATACCGCTCATATATGCGGGAGTTTACCGAATTGCCAACTCTTCAAATTTCAGTTCCTCCGGGAAATTACCGTTACCGCATAATCCCCTATGATTTTCTGGAACAGGCGGGCGAAGCGTCAGCATGGGTAATCATTGACGTAAAACCGGCTCCAATTGTTTCTGTTGAAGTGCAGACAACCGAAGATGGCGGTTATATTCTCCATTCTAATGACAATAAACAGCTCATTCCCGGCGTTAATGAAATTATTATTAAAAATCCGGAGGAATTGGAAAAACAGGATGGAGTAGTAATTGTTGATAAACAGGCGGCTGGAGCCAATAAATGATTAGTTTTTATCTGAATGCGGCATGGAATCCGATAATCCCCGTCTACGGAAGAATGCAGGAAATTTTTGGAAATGAATTTCAGGCCTCAGGCGCCGCCGTTCGCTTTGGTTTGCTTTATAATAAAATAAAATGGATTAATCCCGGCGTTGAACTGTCAACGTCATGGTACGCGCTTAACAATGATAACATTAACGAAAAACTTACAATGCAAGCCGGAATAATAGGCGTTAATATTGTCGCGCGAAAACTGCTTCCAAACAAAAAGATGGCCGTAACGCTCAGAGCGGGAGGCGCCGTATCCTTTCAAATTGGCGAAATATATTCAGAAGAATACTACTACTCAACAGGAGGATTAGTCCCTTTAATAAATATTGACGTATCTTTTCTTTGGTTTGCATTTAAACAACTGTATTTAGAAGCCGGCTTTAGCTTTAATCATTTAATAAACCAAAACAACTTTTCCGGCTCCCTGCGCCCGTGGCTCGGTATCGGATGGCAGTTCTAGATTTAATTCCCGCTCTTTTGAATCGCTTCCAATAGCCCCGATAAATAACTTAATCCTATGGCGCGGTCGTAGAGGCCGTATCCGGGCATGGAAACTTCACCCCAGATGGTTCTTCCGTGATCAGGCCTTATTGGGCCGTCAAAGCCAGTGTCGCATAACGCTTTCATAATGGCGTACATGTCAAGGGAGCCGTCGCATGAAAGATGGGCCGATTCTTCAAAATCGCCGGTGGCGTTATGTTTAACGTTACGGACATGGGCAAAATGTATGCGGCCTTTCAGACTGTGAATAATCGCGGGAATGTCGTTAGCGGGACTGCTTCCCAGGCTTCCTGTGCAAAGAGTTATGCCGCTTAAGGGATTGTCTACCGTTTTAACAAGACGCAGAAGGTCTTCCCTGTTTTTCATTATTCGCGGCAGGCCGAATACAGACCATGACGGATCATCGGGGTGAATCGCAATTTTAATTCCATATTTATCGCAAGTCGGCAGAATCGCCTTTAGGAAATAAACAAGATTTGCAAATAACGCTTCTTCGTCAATCTTTGCGTATAGGGCAAACAATTTGCGTATATCCGCCATTCTTTCCGGTTCCCAACCGGGAAGCAAAAGCCCGTGCGCCTTTTCGTTCATTACGTCAAACATATTGTCGGGGTTAACTTTATCGATTAAATCCTGCTGATACGCCATCACAAAAGCGCCGTCGGGACGGGGTTTCGCCAAATCAGATCTCGTCCAGTCAAAGACCGCCATGAAATTATAACAGACAAGGCGTATATCCGCCTGCGCGATTATTTTTAATGTATTAATATATTTTTCTATATATTTATCGCGCTCTTTGCCGGCGGTTTTAATCTCGTCATGAACATTGACGCTTTCTATTCCCGCGATAACAAGGCCGTTATCCTCAACTTGTTTTTTAAGCGCGAAAAGTTCCTCTTTTTTCCATTCCACTCCGGGCGGAACGCCGTACAGAGTGGTAATAACTCCGCTAATGCCGGGAACCTGCCGTATCTTGTCCAAAGTTACGGGATCAAAGCCCGGCCCGAACCAGCGCATGGTCATTTTCATTTTTAACTCACTTTACCTTGAAGCGCAACGACGCTTTTTCAAGATTTTCGTTATATGCGCATAACGCTATATTTCCGCTTCCCGCGCCGGCTTTTATCATCGCAAGCGCCCTTCCTTCAAAAGTAACAACTCTTGTTTTTGTAAATCCCAAATTTTGCGTTAAATCGCCGGAACAGGCTCCCAGGAATTCAGCGTCCCCTTCCAGCGAAAACTCTATTAATTCTTCATTGGGGCAAAGAATGCCGTTTTTATCGGTAACATTAATTTCTATATGCGCAATTTCACCGGCTTTAAGATTAGCGTTATCAGAAATAAGTTTTATTTTTTGCGCCTTGTCCGCCGTCTTTAAAATATGCGAGCAGGCCTCTTTACCGTTATTGATTCCCTTTACTTCAATATTACCCTGAGCGTATTCAATAGTCCATTCTACAATTCCGTTTTTAAAATCAGCTCTTTTTCTGCGCCCCATTTTTTTAGCGTTAATCCACAGTTCAACTTCATCACAAGTTGTAAAAATCGCGATTTTTACAGTACTGCGCAAAAAATGCTCATGGTTAAGGTGGGATGTAAGTTGGGGGAACGACCAGCGTCCCCGCGTGTAGTCAGTTTTTTTATATTGATCATAAAAAGCCATATAGACGAAAGGCTCATCCGTCCACAAGCTTTTGCGGAAAAACGCGTTAGGTTTCATAAAACCGCAAATATCCAAAATTGATCCCGACCAGCCTTTTGATGGCCACGGGCTTTCTCCAAGATAATCAATTCCCGCCCATATAAACTGTCCTATTACATTTTCATTTTCAAGAACATACTGCCATGTATTTTTATCGCAAACGTCTTCATAGTTAGTTCCTACGCTTGAATAATACTCATAACACTCGGTTCCTACAATGGGCTTTTCAATTGACTTTATATAATATTCATATAACGGCTCATGGTAATTAAGACCCAATACATCAACGTCCTTCGCAAGTTTTTTTGTTAATTTGGCAAGTTCCTGCGGCGGTTCGTTCACAAGGGTGCGCGGAACCGCGTGCGGGGCAAGGGCGCATGTCACGGGACGGGAATCAATACTGCGGACGATAGCGGTTAATTTTTTTTGCAGTTCAAGCATGCTGTCCGCGCCCTGATTTTCCACTTCATTGCCGACGCTCCACATAAAGACGCATGGGTGGTTTCTGTCGCGCAGAATAAAATCCGTAAGGTCGCGTTGGGCGTCTTCGTCAAAATGCGCGGCATAATAACCGCTCTTCCATTTGTCAAAACATTCGTCTATTACATAAAATCCAAGCTCATCGCATAAATCCAAAAATTCTTCCGCTGGCGGATTGTGGCTTGTCCTTATCGCGTTACAGCCTAGAGCTTTTAAAATATTTAGCCGCCGCCGCCAAACCGCGTCATAGTACGCCGAACCCGTTATGCCGCTTTCATGGTGCAGACACACTCCTTTCAATTTTACTTTCTCCCCGTTTACAGTCATTCCCTTGTTATACGCAATCTCAACGGAGCGGACGCCGAAACTGACTTCTACAGGCTCCCCTGCCCCGCCCTCCTGCTTCAGATAAATTACTGCGCGGTACAAATTAGGCTCTTGCGCGGACCACAGCGCGGGGTTTTGGATACGCAAGGTTTGTTTCACCTCGGTTTCTTCTTTCCCACCGCAGTCAAAAGAAACTGAACCCTCCGCAGCGCAATTTCCATCGGGAGCAAGCAGGCGCAGACAAACGGCGCCGCCGCTTTTTTTATCGCGGCTGACAACCGTTACGGTTACGGCAACTTCGGCGGATTTTTTGTTAGCTGACAATACAGGCTCCACGTGAACGCCCCATGTTTTAATGTGCGTAACGGGATAAATTTTTAAAAAAACGTTTCTGAACAGCCCGCTGCCTGAATACCACCTGTCGGGCGCCTCACAGCCGTTGTCCAGCCTTACGGCGGCGACGTTTTTTCCCTCTTTTATAAAATCAGTAATATCAATCTCAAAACTTGAATAGCCAGACGCGCGTCCGCCCGCTTTTTTCCCGTTTATATAAACCGTACTGTTACGGTACGCGCCGCCAAAATAAAGATAAACTTCATTTTGCGCAATATCATTCAATGTAAATTCCTTGCGGTACCAGCAAACTCCCTCCCACGCGAAAAATCCCTGCATATTTTGACCTGTCCAGCCTTCTTTCGTCCCGCGATAAAACGGCTGTGATATAACCCAGTCATGCGGAAGATCAACATTTTTCCATGTGCTGTCGCAAAAATTCACCATATAGGCATTTTTCGCGTCTCCATGCAAAAATTTCCAGGACTTGTTAAAAAGAAGCGCTGAATTATCTTTCATATATAACCTCCAACCTTACGGATACTTTACCATATTTATAATAAATTGATAATATATATTTATGGCAAAAAACGGAAATATTAAAGTACTTATTATTGATAATCATCCGCTTTTTATTATGGGACTTTCAACTCTTCTTGAAAATACTTCTAAATTTAATATTATCGGAACAGCCGCAAGTTACGCCGAAGCGTTAAAAATTATTGAAAAGGAAAAACCATTACTGGTACTGATGGAAATCCGCATTGGCAATGAAAACGGACTTGAGTTTATTCAAAAATTAAAGTCCATAAATCCTGAAACAGCTATTTTAATTATTTCAATATTTGATGAGCGTTTATACGCTGAAAGGATTCTTCGCCTTGGAGCCAGAGGATATGTTTTAAAAACAGAATCCGCCGACGCCATAATGGAAGCGATAAATACGGTTTTGGAAAAAAATATATATTTAAGTGAAAATGAAAGAGAAAGGATATTTCACTCAACAGCGGAAAACATGGACAATGACGTAAAGCGCGACTGGATTACTTCCATACAAACGCTTTCTAACCGCGAATTAGAGATTTTTTCGCTTATTGCCAAGGGATTAGGCACTATTAAGATTGCGAGTATGCTGAAATTAAGCGCAAAAACAATTGATACGCACAAGGAGCATATAAAGCTAAAACTGCGCTGTAAAACGGCGCAGGAACTCAGGCAACAGGCGATAGAATGGGTTAATCACTCCGATAATTTTTAACGCCTGAGCTTCGCTTCAAAAAAACGCGATTGGGTTCTTAAAAGTTTTACATTTAATTTGATATTATTATATCGTCAAACCAAATAGAAACGCCCTTCATAGCGCCGTATTCGCTGACAAACTCCAGTCTTTGAACGTCTTTCCATGAAAATTTGCCCTCCGGTGAAAGCCATTTTTGAGTCGCGTTAACCCACGCCCCATGTTCGGTCATTTGCGAAAGAGGAATTTTCACAATGTGCCACTTCCCATCAGGCGGAAGAATATTTTCATTTATCGTATAACGCATGCGCCACGGAATCGCGTCCTCGCCGTTTAAAAAACGCGCGTCAAATTTAACTTGACTTTGCGTCCGCGCCTTAAACTCCAAATAAAAACCGTTATTAATAATTAAACTGAAATCATTTATTGAATTGTCAATGTCAAAATAAAACACATCGTACTGAGACGCGTTCCCCCAACGGATGGCAAACTCTCCCTGCGCCGAATTTGCGTCGTACAGGCTAAAATCCGCATTATCTCCCCAGTAACCGGCCGATACATATTTATTGTTCGGATAATCATCATAAATGACAAAACCGCCATTCAATGCTTGTTTTACGAGGCCAATCTGGGGGGGAGGATTAAAGCCCATAGCGCGTACCGCTTCCACATTAAGATCATTGTTAAAACTTCGCATATTTGAATTAAAAATTCCAAAACCGCCGTAATAATCCCAACTTGCCCTTGAGATATTTCTTTTATCAAGAGCGTCTGAAACAACTTTATACCATGTTACGCGATCTCCCTTTGGGCTGTTAGGAATAAATACGCCAAACTCTCCGCAGAAAACGGGAACATCCCTCTCTTTGGAAAAAGCGGTTACCTTGTTTAATGACGCGTAAAGCGCGATGGGGGCGGATTCATACGGGTAACGCGCTATAGCGGATTCAATCCATGTTCCCTTCAAATTGGCTGGGACTTTTGGCATTTTTTCCTTTACGTAAGGAAAGGGAACGCCTTTAAGCGCCGCTATTGAAGGCTCTCCCCATGTCGCACCCTGATGAGTGAAAACATACGGATCATAAAAATGAAACGTATAAATTAAATTTGCGTCAGGGTATTTTGGAATCGCGTCAAGCTTGTTAATCGAATTATAATCAGTCCCTCCAACAATAATCGTATGCTTCTGATCAATACGCCGTATGGCTTCAATCGCCTTCCCCTGAATTTCCCCCCACCGCGCGTCAGAAATACCGTGAGGTTCATTTAAAATTTCATATAGCACATAACTGCCGCGATCCTTAAAAAGACGCGCAATTTGCTCCCAAACGGGAATTAAAATCTTATCTATGTCCGTACTTGTAGGAAGCACCGGATCAAAAGAATGGTTGTCAATAATAATGTAAATTTCGTGTTTCTCCGCCCAATCCACAGCTATTTTTAAGAATTTAACCAAAAGAGGATCAAGGGTATAATTAGGGGCTCCGCCTGTCATACTGTGCATTTTTATAGGCAGCCTTATCACATCAGCCCCGAGGCTTTTAATGTCGATAAAATCCTGTTCGGTAAACTTTGTAAAAGGAATGCCTCCCGCGTTATTAGATTCAAACCACTCTGAAAAATTAAACCCTTTAGAAAAAGGCGCCGCTCGGACAGCCGCATCAACATTATCTGTTTCCGAATAATCAACCAATTTTGATTCAGTTGTGCTGTTGCTATTGCTGTTGCAGGCGGCCAGAATTATCGAAAGGATAAAAATTAATTTGGGTTTCATGAATTTTTCCATCTTTTTATTCTACCACAAACCACGCGAATCAACACGAACAGCGACATGATATGCGCAAAAAGTTACTGATTCTCGTGCGGTTCGTGGTAGATTTTTTTTATTTTTGGATACTTCTTTTAGCAAAGTACTTTACAGTAAATTATAATAAAACCTACTTATAAGCTTTTATAAGCTTACAATAAAAAAGGTGATTTAAACTTTCTTTAATTTACGTTATTATTATCATATCGGAATAAACCAATGATCAAAAACGCGTCATTTTTTGTCTTTTTAATACTAACCGCCGCCAATGCCTTTACGCAGGAAGCGTTGCTGCGTCCCGGGTTTTATAAAACAAGAGGAAAGGCGGATGAAATCCTTATTTTGCCGGGTACCGCATTTGACAAAAAAGCGGACGGATTCAGACATAAACACGGATACTATGGGATGTCTGCTTGGTCAGGTTCGGTAAAAGACCAAAAGATAATGTTTACCGCGACCGGAACCTTATCAGGTAAAAATATTTATTTTATTGTTGATGACGTGGACGCCAATAATATTCGTGAAAAAGCGGGAAACGCGTCTGTTTCTGTTGGCGCGTCAATTACATATACTATTTTAAAATACAGGGAATTTCGGGATAATACGGGACAAAAATGGGAGTGGCATCGTGATAATCGCGGATTTTAGGCTATTAAATAAAAATATTGTATGGGGAATGTATATCATACTCATGGTTACATCCATGTCTTGCAGTAAATCTAATATAATTAAACGGCCATTATCAGCAGCGCCTGAAGTGCCTCCCCTTATAAACGCAATTCAAAAAATTAAAAGAAATTCTTCTGAAATAAAAAAATATATTCTATTTGATAAAACCGGGGAATTAGTCGTAAAAGCCGACATCGAAGAAAAAGACAAAAAGGGGAATACTTTTTATTTCCAAGTGTTATACGATATGAAGCGCGCGAAAATTGACAATTCGGGGGAATACTTAATTACATTTGTATTAAAAGATTTGGAAACCGGAGAGCCTTATGAAGATAAACTCCTGTGGAAGCCTCAAAAAGACGATAGCGGGATTTTGCTTTCATTTGATGATCATTATTATAAATCATGGGAAAATTATTTTGGATTATTTGACCGTTATAACGCTAAGGTTACTTTTTTTGTCACGGGGACATATAAAACAAATTCGTATTTTTCAAGAGCGGCGTTGAAACGCGGACATGACATAGGGTATCATACATTAAATCATATGCGATTACCGAATATTACCATGCAAGATTTTCATATACAAACAATTTCACAGGTGGGCAATTTTAGAAACATGGAAGTGCCGCTTGTTTCCTTCGCCTATCCTTACGGGTTACACAGAACATGGATGCATGATGAGTTATTAAAAACATACAAGGTAGTAAGGGGGTACGATATTTGTTTTCATGTTTATGATCGTCAGACTATTCGTGAAGGCTTTATTTTTTCAAGAAGTATAGATAACATAACTTTTAAATATGAGGATGAATTTATCGCGGCAATTGATATTATGTTCAGAACAATAAAATTTACAGAGCAGAACCTTATTTTGCCTTTAACGTCTCATGATATTACAAACAAAATAACATGGGCTATTAAACCGCATCGCTTAGAGTATATCCTGCAAACAGCTAATGAATTACAGTTAAATTTTTATCGTTATAGTGATTTTTTTTAATAATAACGCTTGTCATTTTCATAATAATTTGTTATATTTCCCATATAGGGGGGATTATGGACGAAAATTTAGTTACATGGGATGATTCTTATTCTGTGGGTTTCGAACATATTGATAACCAGCACAAAGAACTTGTAAAAATGGTAAATGAACTCTACACGGCCTGTAAGATGGGGGCGCTTAAAGAGGACATAGTATATTTGCATACCGTCAGCAAAGCCTTGGAATACGCCAGAGTGCACTTCTCGGACGAAGAAAAATATATGGGCATTGCTTCCTATCCTGAACTGAACGAGCATAAAAAGCAACATGAAGAATTTGTCGTGGAGATTAAAAAGTCTGTTAAATTATTTGAAATTGGAGAAACGGCGCCGATTGAATTGGCCAATTTCTTGAAAAACTGGCTTCTTAACCACATCGCCATATCTGATAAGAAATACGCCCCGTATTTGGCAAAATTAGCTCAGATAACAGAGACTGTTAAATAAATAATAAATAAAAAGAATGAAAAAAATGACATCTCTAAAAATATTCGCGCAATTTTTCTTTCCAGTTGCCGCCTTTTTGGATAGTTGCCTTAACTCCCATGTCCGCGAGATTTTGTACCCTCTCATCATTACTGCTTGCCGTCACCGCGATAATTGTCATTGAATGGCCGGAAAATTGAAGCTGCCTTATTAATTCCTCGCCTTTCATATCAGGAAGCTCCAATCCGGTGATAACGCAGGATACTTTACGCGTCCCGATAGCATCCAATACATCTTCGCCTTTACTGAAATCTTCAGAATTAACGCCCAGTTCCGTCAAAAAGGATTTCATTACTTTGCGAAAAAACCCGCTGTTATCAACATGGATTACATTCATACCACCATCCCTTTAGGAACAATTTCCATTAAAATTGACTGATAAATTCCTTTTAACCAGTATACACGGGACAGTTAAAACTTGCAATGTTTTTTTAACAAAAATTCCCGCCATCTTTCAACAAAAAACGGTAATTTTGCTATATCTTTAACCCCATAGCCTGAATGATTTTTTTATCCAAATCCGCCGGGAACTCCCCCCTGAATTGCGTTTTAAAAACTCCAAAACCGCCAAAATAATCCCAGCATATCCACGGGATATTTTTCTTTGCAAGCTCGCCGCAGATAAACTTGTACCATGTTACGCGATCTTCCCTTGGGCTTTGTTTCATGAATACTCCGAACTCTCCGCAGAAAACGGGAACTTTTCTTTCTTTGGAAAAAGAAACCGCTCTTTCAAGAGTCTCGCTCAGTTTAACCGGCTTTGAATCCTTATCATATCTTTTTAAAGATTCTTCCACCCATGTGCCAATAAATGTTTCATGGACTTGAGGGATAAAATTCAAAGGAGAAGGAAACGGAAGATTCGACAGAGGCTCAAGAGACGGTTTATTCCATGTCGCGCCCTGATGAGTAAAAAGATGAGGATCATAAAAATGAAAAGTATAAATTAAATTTTTATCGGCATATACGGGGATTTGAAATAATTTTTCGATTGAGTTGTAATTTGTACCGCCTACAATAATAAGACGCTCTTTATCGAACTTTCGTATCGCCTCTACCGTTTTCCATTGGATTTCACCCCAACGCCCGTCGGCTATGCCGTGAGGCTCGTTTAATACTTCATACAGCAGATAATCACCGCGATCTTTAAAATGCAGGGCAATCTGTTCCCATACCGGAATAAGAATTTTATCAATATTATCATCTGTCGGATTAACCGGATGAAACGAATGATTATCAATAATAAGATAAATCTGATGTTTTTCTGCCCAATCAGAGGCGGCATCAAGGTATTTAAACAATTCAGGTTCAAGCGTATGATCTTTTTCGCCAAGAACAAAATTATGAAAAGCGATAGGAAGGCGGATAACGTCAGCCCCCAAGCTTTTTACATCTATAAAATCCTGTTCGCCAAACTTTTTAAAATCAATATCCTTAAAAGTACGCGATTCAAACCATTTAGAAAAATTAAATCCCCGCGAGAATGGAACATTTGCCATGTATTCTCCTTTTTCATAAATAATCAAATTCAAGCTATTTAATTTTATCGGAATTATTGATAAAATCAATATATGAATTATAAGTATCGTAATCCGATATTAAGCGGATTTTATCCCGACCCGTCAATTTGCCGCGTTGGAAATGATTTTTATCTTGTCAATTCGACTTTTGCCTATTTTCCCGGCATACCGGTTTTTCACAGCAAGGATTTAATAAATTGGAAACAGATAGGCAATGCCATTGACAGGCCGGGACAATTATGTTTTGAAAAACATAATATTTCAGAGGGGCTTTTCGCCCCCACAATCCGCGAAAACAACGGCGTTTTTTACATCCTTTGCACGCTTATAAATATGGGCGGTAATTTTATAATTACCGCGAAAGATCCAAGGGGGCCATGGTCAGAGCCAATCTGGCTTTCAGACGCTGACGGAATTGACCCTTCAATCTTTTTTGACGACAACGGAAAAGTCTGGTATATCGGCACTCACCCCGCGCCTGAAGGCGAAGCGTATTCAGGCAACTATGAAATTTACATCCATGAAATTGACATGGAAAAACTTGCTTCCGGAAAAAATCCGCTAATAGGCTCAAGCATTGGCTTATGGCGCGGCGCTCTTCGCGGCGCTATTTGGCCTGAAGGGCCTCACATCTATAAAATTGGCGGCTGGTATTATTTATTGCACGCCGAAGGCGGAACCGGCCTTGATCATGCCGTTTGCATTGCAAGGGCAAAAGAAATAAAAGGACAGTGGGAAGGCAAAAGGAGCAACCCCATCGTAACTCACAGGCATCTTGGTAAAAGGGCAAAAATAATTAATGTGGGACACGCCGATTTTGTTGACGATACCGATGGAAACTGGTGGATGGTTTTACTTGCATCGCGCCAATTTGAGGGCGTATGCCCTTTGGGGCGCGAAACTTTTATCGTTCCCATTATTTGGGAAAATGAATGGCCGTATATCGCTACTGATTCCGGACTTATCGAAGAAGGATTGCCGCAAGAGATCGCCATAGAAAACGATAATTGCGACCCGCTTGATTCCTGTGATTATTTTAACGGCAATTCTCTTCCATTCCATTGGCTAACCCTGCGAATGCCTGTTGATATAGAAAACACCGCCTTCAGTCTAACAGAACGAAAAGACGCATTACGCCTTTTTACAACGGCGGCCACGATGCGCGGGAAAGATCATCCGGCTTTCGCGGGAAGAAGAATCAGGCATAAAAATTGGTCGTTCCATGTTTTAATGGAATTTTACCCCAAAAAAGAAAGCGAAGCGGCCGGATTAATCTTACTGCAAAGCGAAAATTATCAGTACCGTTTGGAGAAATATCTTGCACCTAACTGTACTTTTATGATCCGCCTTATAAAAGCCGCCGGTAAAGAAGACGAAATAATCACTTCTGCGGAGTGTCCAAAAGATGAAACTCCGCTGATGTTAGCCGCTGTTAATAAAGACATGAAATTTTCTTTTTTTTACGGGAAAGACAATAACTCCCTTAAATGTTTAAAGGACAATATGGACGCGCGCCTTCTAAGCACGGAATACGCTGGCGGTTTTGTGGGAACATTGGCTGGAGTCTTTGCCACAGGCTGCGGAGAAAACACAGGCAATCATGCCGATGTAATATTTGCCGATTACAGGGGTTTAGCGTGAAAGATCTGTTAATGTCGCCTTTTTTTAGCGATGGAATGGTTTTACAGCGGGACAGCTACTTCCCTATTTGGAGCAGAGAAAAAATAACCGTCATCTTTTTGGGAAAAACTTATGAAGCAAAATCCGCAGACGGAAAATGGCTCATAACGCTCGATCCCGTCTCTGCTGGCGGTCCCTTTGAAATGCAAATAAAAAATACTGATGAATCAGTTACTATAAAAGACGTTTATTCGGGCGACTTATGGCTCTGCTCCGGGCAAAGCAACATGGAAACGCCAATGGAACGCCTTCGCGATAATTTCAGCGGGGAGTGGGAATTAAAAGAGTATCCCATTATCAGACATTTTAAGGTTCCTGCACAGTGGGATTTTTCTTCTCCTCGCGAAGATATTTCAGGCGGCAGTTGGCTAAAACCCTCCAAAGAGACGCTTGACGGTTTTACCGCAACTCCCTGGTTCTTCGCAAAATATATGTATGAAAAATACCGCGTCCCTATCGGGCTGATTAATACCGCGTGGGGCGGCACTCCGATTGAATCATGGATGAGCAGTGACGCTCTTGCGGACTTTCCGCAAAAAATCGCTCTTGGAGAACGATATGCTGACGCAGCAAAACGCGAAGAGGTTACCGGCAAATCGGCATCCGCCGTTTTTGAATGGGAAAAAAATATCGCCCATGAGGATATTGGCATTCCCCAAGAATGGAAAAATCCCGACACGGATATTTCTTCATGGGACGACATTACCCTGCCGGGAGATTTTTCAGACGCGGGGCTTATAAAGTTTTGCGGCGCGTTATGGCTTGCGAAAGATTTTGAAGTTGGGGAAGATTTTGCTTCCAAAGAAGTGAAAGTCTGGCTTGGCACTATCATTGACTGTGATACCGTTTTCATTAACGGCGTTGAAATCGGTAACACGGGATACCGTTATCCGCCGCGCAAATATGCATGCAAAGGATTGGTTAAAAAAGGAAAAAACCGCATCGTAATAAGAGTTATCTGCAATAGAGGCGACGGCGGCGTAACAGTTAATAAACCCTTCCGTATTTTTACTGATAATGAATCCGTGGAACTTCACGGAAAATGGAAATACAAGATAGGCATAAAAGCCCCAACGCGCCCCGAAGAATTTTTCTTCCAGAGCCTGCCGATGGGAAACTTTAACGCGATGGTCTGCCCTTTTCTTAAATATCCCGTTAAAGGAGTTATCTGGTATCAAGGGGAATCAAACGATTTTTATCCCAACGAATATAAAAAACTTTTTCCATTGATGATCAACGATTGGCGCAGGAAGAGCAATAATGACAAACTGCCGTTTATTTTTGTCCAACTGCCAATTTTTAAAGAGCCGTCAGATAACAGCGAAGCGCATGGCTGGGCCATTATTCGCGAAGCGCAGGCGGACGCGATGTCTCTGCCAAATACAGGTATGGCATGCGTCCTTGAGCTTGGCGAATGGAACGACATACACCCCCTTAACAAAAAAGACGTAGGTTACCGTCTTTTCCTCGCGGCGGACAAAACAGTATTTGCCGCAGACAATACTTCGCCGGGGCCGACAGTATCGCGTTTTGAGCGTCAGCAGGATAAAATTAACATATTTTTTAATAATTGCGGCGAAGGATTAAAAGCCGTGTATGAATCTTTGGAGTTTGAATCTTCTATCGTCTACGTCAGCGTTATCGGCGAAGACGCCAATGTCCGTCTGCCTGCAAAAATTGAAAGCGCAAACGCGATTAGTATCGATATATCGGGAATAAAAAATCCCAAAAAGATACTGTACGCGTGGGCGAATAATCCGAGGGACAGGCAGTTGTTTAACAGCGACGGTTTGCCCGCGCTTCCTTTTAAAATTGAATTAAAACAGGAGAATAATTATGTTTAACGCAAAAAAAACAAAAGACAAACTCATTGACTGGTTACGCGATTATTTTGAGAAAACCGGCCAAGACTGCTGCGCCGTAGTCGGCATCTCAGGCGGCAAAGACAGCTCTACAGTTGCGGCTCTTTGCGCGGAAGCTTTAGGAAAAGAGCGGGTTTACGGCGTTTTAATGCCGCAGGGAAACCAGCACGACATCGCCTATTCGCGCGAATTAGTCGAATTTTTGGGTATTAAGCAAATAGAAGTCAACATTAAAAAAAGCGTTGATGCCCTTCTTGAAAGCATAAAAGAGGCCTCTTTTTCCCTGAACAGGCAGTCCGTCATCAATATACCAGCCAGAATAAGGATGACTGCCCTTTACGCCGTATCCGCCTCCGTAAACGGCAGAGTCGCCAATACGTGCAATTTAAGCGAAGACTATATCGGCTACGCCACAAAATACGGCGACGCGGCTGGGGACTTTAGCCCCTTATCTCAGCTAACGGTTACTGAAGTAAAGTTGGTCGCGAAAGAATTATCGCTCCCCGCAAAGTTTATCGACAAAGTCCCCGAAGACGGCCTTAGCGGTTTAAGCGACGAGGAAAATATCGGCTTTTCTTACGCCGTCTTAGACAGGTATATCCGCGAAGGCGTTTGTGAAGACGCGGCTATTAAAGAAAAGATTGACAGGATGCATAGGTTAAATTTGCATAAATTGGAATTGATGCCTTGTTTTGGGAATAAATAGAGAAGATTTTTTTTTACCACGAACCACACGAACCTAGAAAGCAAAGATTTACTACAAATATGCGTATAGTAGAGAATTAAAGGGATCATAGGTTTTTGTCTGAGAGCTTAGCTGAGACTTCACGATAAGATAACTAACAAGAACCCCCTAACCCCGTTCTCTCTTACGATTATACAGGTAGTTAACGCTAATCCCTCTTTGTTCGCTCCCTGTTCGTGTGGTTCGTGGTAAAATTCCTCGTTTTTTTTCGAAAAATTTTTAAAAACAGTCAAGCAAAATGGTACTCTCGCGCCATATATAGGTAACAACAAAATTGTTGTTAAGGAGAGTAAATGAAAAATCAAAATCCTACCCAGTACGAGTGGGGCCCCTTCCCTTTCGAGGGCGGGACGCAAGTCTATGACATCCGTCATGATCCGGTGTTCAAAGCTGTATTCACAAGAGACACCGCAAATTCAAGAGCCGCTTTGTCTGATCTGATTTCAGCGCTTATAGGCAGCGTTATCAAGGTGGGGACAATCACAGCCAACGAACCGCCCGTCAGCGATTTTAGGCAGCGGTATTTACGTTTCGACATCGCCTGCAAAACAAAAAAAGGCGAGCCGATAAATGTTGAAATGTCTTTTAATCCAAAGGCTAACGAGCATGTGCGTCTTGAGTACCACGCCGCAAGGTTGTTCGCAGGGCAGGAACTTCATGGAAAAGGTAAAAATTATACCGATTTAAAAAAAACATATCAAATCGCCATTCTAGCGAAGAAGAAATTTTTCCCTGACAATGACCTTATACACGATTTCATTTACTACGATCCCAAAACCCGAATCTCTCTTGGCGGAAAGACCAGAATAATAACCGTCGAACTTGAAAAAACGAAACCCATAGTCGAAAAACCGATAGAAAAGATGACAACTGCGGAACGGTGGGCGGTATTTATAGAATATTTGACAGACGAGAAAAAAAGGGTTAAAATTGTTGATATAATTAATAGAGAGGAGGGCATAGCGATGGCGGTAAAAACGATGAAAGGCTTCACGCAGAGAGAATTGGACTACATACGCGAGTCTTATCGGATAAAATGCGATATGGACTATCAAGACGAAGTGGTAACTGCCCAGCGTAAAGCCCTAAAAGATGGCCGTAAAAGAGGCCGTAAAGAAGAAAAACTGAATATTGCGCGTAATCTCAAAGGAATGGGGATATCAATTTCTCAAATAGCTGAAGGAACTGGCCTCTCCACGGAGATTATCGCTCAATTGTGAGGATTTTTTCCCAAAAACCTCACACGAAGATCACGAAGGTGCAAAGAGCACAAAGGGGAAGAAAGGGAGGCTATCCATTTAAAAAACAGGAAGCGTGGAAAAACAGTTCGCTATTCACGGACTGTTTCCCCGTTCCCTTCCTCAACAGGCTAGAAAGTAAAAGAGCGTACTGCGCGGACATAGGAGGTACTGCTGCTGTAGTCCCAATTTTGATTACCACTATAGAAAAGTAGATCATAATAGCTACCAGAGCCATATACTGTTGATGACCAATAAGAATAAGTAGTATTAAATCCTCCAAGCGCCGGGCTATTTCTATGCAGATTTTGATACATGGAATTTAATTCCGTAATATCAGGAAGCCGCCAGTCTGTAAAACCGTTACCTTGGTAATTCTCAGCCATATTCTTTGCCGCAGCCCATGTGTACCTAGTGCTGCCAAGATCAGTTTTTGTACATTCCTTAAACTCGCTGCCGATCGCGTAAAAAATTATGCCGCCGCCAGGGCCGGTGTCTCCAATTTTATAGCCGCCCCTTCCACGTATTCTAAAGGCAAATTCTTCGTCATTCTCGCTGTTTGTTTTTATAATTACGGTGGCAGTAGAAGTAACTCCCGTCGCCGTGGGACTAAAGCGTATGGAAAAATCCGTGGTGTTTCCCGGAGTGACAATCGTGGATGCAATGGGTTGGAGCGTGACGCTGAAATACCCGGCATCGTTATCGTCAAGGTTAACCCGGTTACCGCTTACCGTTACAAAAGTCAAATTGGCTTCGCCTGAGTTCTGTACGATAAAAGTGATTTCTTTGGTACTGCCTGCGGTAACGGTTCCAAAATTAAATTCATTGTATGGAATAATTGTGGTATCACCTTGCTTTATGGTTATCTGCGGTTTTTTGGTATAGCCGGTTCCTTTGATGTTTACGGTAAACGCCCCGCCAGCGTTATTCAAAATGGTTAGAAAACCTGAGTCCGAGCCTTCGCTTGACGGAGTATACCCGATGGTAAATTCCGCAGACGCTCCCGGCAGAATTACAGTATTCGCAGGCTGGGCAAGAACCGTAAAGGTTCCAATGGATGATGTGATTACAGGATCCCCGCTCAACACAAGGTTGATATTACCGGTATTCTTTATGGTAAACGTTAATGATTTGCTGCTGCTAAGAAGCACTCTGCCGCAATCAAACGGAGTCAGCGAATTATTGGTGATAACCGTTGTATCTTGCCGCATTTCCAAAACAGGATTCCCTTGAACTCCGTTTGCCTTTAAATTGACAGTAACAGGATTGCGTGAGGTGTCATTTGTCGGAATTGTCAGGACGGCGTTATGTTCGCCAACTTTAACAGGCTCGCACTTGATGTTAAACGATGTTTGCGCTCCTCCCGCAATGGTACTGCCGGGAGTTGTCACTCTGGTAAAAGAAGCGGCATTCGCGCCGGTTATGGTGATATTCGCCGTATCAAGCGCAAGGTTGGCGTCGCCCGAATTCTTTACGGTAACGGTAATGGTTTTTGACAAAGTGAGAAGTATATCACTTAAGTCTATTGTTCCATCCTGTTGTATTTCGACGGTTTCGTAAAGAATAACTGCGGACGGCCTGGGAACTGTCCCTGTACCTCTGGCATTAAGTTTGAAAAGCGTGTTATTGCCATTATTATTTATGGTAATTTCTACGTTATCCGTTCCTTCTATCGTCGGCCTATACTGAACAACAAAATCCTGCGTTTCATTCGGGTTTAATTTTTTGCTAACAGGCTGGGTGGTGATTGTAAAAACAGCGTTTGACGATTCAACCGCCGGGTCTCCTGTCAATTCAAGGGCGATAGTGCCGGTATTTTTTATGGTGAATGTAAGTGATGTGGAATTCCCAACCCTGACCGGGCTAAAACTAAACGGGGTGAGGGAATTGTTAGTTATAACCGTAGTACCCTGCGTTAGCTGCAAAACAGGAGCGCCTGTTTCCGCCTGCGCTTGCAAATATACTTCAACCAACTCGCGTGAACTGTCATTGGTCGGTATTTTTAAAGTTGCGTTGTTTCCACCTTGTCTTACCGGTTTCCATTCAATTAATAATTGCGATTGCCCTCCCACTGAAATGCTTGGAGCGGGAGTATCCGTTACTGTAAAAGCGGCATTATCAACGCCTGTTATGGTGATATTAGCAGTATCAATAGTAAGAACTTGCGTACCGGTATTTTTAATTGTTACGGTAATATTTTTTGACAGGGTAATATAAGTATTTCCGGCATTGATTGTCCCGTTTTGGGGAATCTCATTGTTATTGTAAATAATTGTAGCGATTGGTTTTGGGGGCGCCCCTACGGCGTTAATGTAAAAGGTAAAATCGCCGTTTTGATCATTGGAACTTATAGTAACCGTTGCGGTATACGTTTGGAGAGCTTTAGGTGCAAAATTGATTTTAAAAGTCAGGGAACCGTTTGGGGCTACTTCTGAACCGGAGGGCTGGACAACCGAAAAAACACCCGCATCCGTACAGTTAATTTTTACCGGTTCGGTTCCTCCGGTAAAGAGTAATTTGCCCACGCCTGTATTTTTAAGGACAAAATCGACCTGCTTTGTGGAATTAATTATTGTTTCTCCAAAATTAAGCGTCTCGTTTTTTGCCACTCTTAAACTGCCATATTCAACAGTAACCTGTGACAAAAATGAAATCTGTGACAAACTTTTTCTGTTACCGCTGTTTGCCACTTCTTCAACCACCGAGGTATCCAGAAAAGTAAACGTTAAATCCTGATCGCTTACCGATACCGCTTCCGTCCTTAAAGCTATCCCAATATCCTTGCGGACAAAGGTAATGTACCCCGCTTTATCAACGTCATTTACCGTTAGCTGTTTTACCGATTGTGTCGTACGCGGCAGATCATTGGAACCAGGCGCGGAAAACGAAATGCCTGAGAACTTAACATCGGTTAAATCAAACGATGATTCGTTCTTAATGGTAAGGCTCGGCAGTTTGGCAGTTGAATTAACATCCGTATCATCACAAGCTATGAAAGCAAGCGCGATAATTACTGTTAATGTAAAAATTTTCTTCATTCTATGTTCTCCTAAATTTTTATATTGCTATTCCGTGTAATAAATCAAAATGTCATCTAGGGAAAGATAATAGTTGCGACTATTACCATTCCCATCTTTCTTTGCCCATATAATGTCATTTATTCCTGATTCAAGAACAAATTCACCAAAAGACCAGTCAATATTGGTTGTCCATATCGCTTTTTCTACGCCATTGATGGTGAAAGCAGTGCCGGCAGCGCTATAGTACTTATTGGCATACCAAAATGAAAGTTTTGCTCTTTTAGTTAAATTTATTTTAAGGTGCAGCAATGCCGTATTAGTGCCGCCGATTCTTATGGATTTAGCGCCGTTTTTGGGCGCAAAGAAATAAGAATAATTGTCTGAACTTGTACCTGACCCCGCCCCTGAATAATATTCAACAATGCTTTGTTTTAAGTAATACGGCTGTATTTCCCCTTCGGCGTCGTCAAACCATAAAACCGTACTCTGCACCGAACCAAGCGTACCGTTATTATTAGGATTATTTACCTCCACAATTACCGTGTTATCTGTAAAAGTAAATTCAATTTTTTGATTGTTCTCAACAATTATCAAATCCCTAGTGCGCGCGGTTATGGGATTCGATTTCCGCTTGAAGAAAATGTATCCCGCGCCGCCTTCAACCGTGTTTGTTACATTTGTACCGGTTTTGATTGAATTTTCGTATTGATTGTTGGAAAATGTAACGCTATTCCAAATAACATCGGTAATTTCAGTAAAAGATTGGTTATTAATTTTCAAGGTTGTATTTCCCGTTGTCCCACTGCCGCTTTTTGTATATGACCTGACGGCGCGAACTGATTTTGCATAAGATTTAGAATTAAAATGCTGCCCACCAGAATAAAAATCTTGATAATATGCGTTAGAGCTGCCATTTACATCTGAAGACCAATAATCATCATCTGAAAAACCGCCTTTGCCTTTCTGTTTAAGGTTTTTGTACATTAAATCCAATTCCATTCTGTCTGGGAGATGCCAGTCGGAAAATCCGCCGCCTCTATAATTACTGGCCGTAGACATTGCGGCATTCCATGAAGAATTGCCCAGTTCCCCGCTGCACTCTTTATACTGGCCGCCTTCAGCAAAAAAGATAGTGCCACCACCGAGGCCTTTTCCGCCTATCTCTCCCGTATCCTCCGCCTCTTCTTCGCACCCTGCCAAAACAAGCGCAAAAATTGCCAATACTGCAAAAATCTTCTTCATAATAATTCCCTTATCTAAAAATGATTGTTTGTTTTCTTATTCCCAGCCTCCAGCAGCGCCGGTTTTAGAACTGTCCAAATTATCAGTTGGCCCTGCGGCAGTTTCCCGCTTCTTGGTTCCGTTTGCGTTATACGCCACCTTTCCCACATCAGCCACATTGGTTTCGTCAATAGTGCCCCCGGTTTTGATGAAAGAGCCGACACTGCCAACATATACTCCACCTCCATAAGTGCTATACTCGGGATTGCCAGAGATATTACCGCTTATAGTTCCCCCGCTCATGACAAAAGTGCCGCCTTCAATATGAACTCCACCGCCATGCCCATAGGCGCTATTGTCACTGATAGTTCCTCCATTCATGCTAAACGTACCACCATGAATAATTACACCGCCGCCATATTTAAAATTTGTATTATAGCTATTTCCGCTTATTGTCCCTCCATTCATGGTAAATGTTCCTGATGATTCGATACCATAATTTTTGCAACTGCTTATGGTTGAACCGTTATTCATAATAAAAGTACCGCCTTCTTCAACAACTACGGTATTACCATCTTTATCGTTTCCATTCAGGGTAATATTATTTCCCAGTTCCAACGTGATGCCTCTCGGCACGCTAAACATTACAGACCCTGGATTAAAATCATCGTTAAAAATTTGACGGGAAATAGTATCGCCCTTAATGATAATTTTTTTCCCCGTCCCCGAAAAACTTTCAAAATAATCCAATGAAATACTGCCAGTTATGGTGATAGTATATGTACCGGCTGCCCCATTGTTAATTCTGTTCCTTGCTGTTGAAAATGCCGCCTTTGTATCCGCAGTAAGCTCAGTCGTGGCGGGGCCAGTAGGAGTACTGTTCAAGTCTTTTAAAGTGCCTGTATTATCAGGATTGGACGCTTCAACAATAAAAGTATTGTCATGAAACCTGAATGTATTGTCTTTCCCTTCTTCTACTACTACTAATTCTCTGGTACGCGCGACAATAGGATTGGATTTACGGTTAAAAAAGATGTAACCTTCGCCTGATTGAACAGTCTTTTTTATGGAACCGCTAATAGTCAAGGGGTCAAAATTATCAGCAAAAGAGACGCCGTGCCATGTTACATTTGTCAACTCGCTGAAACTTTCATTGCTGATTGTAAGCGTGGTTGTAGTTGTCGGGTTGTTCCCGTCGGATTCTCCGCATCCCACTAATAATAATAAACAGGCAAAAATAAGATAAACTTTCATATTACAATCCTCCATAATTAAAAGAATCAATGCTTCCCTGATTCGGCTTCCATCATATAAGCGATATCCTCAAGGGTATCAGAGCCGTCATTAGTTGTAACTGTAGTGCTGTTATCTATCGTAATTTCCCGATTATTACCTGAGTCACATGCTAATGCGGCAGTCTGACACTGCACCCCATATCCATCGTATATGTAATTAAGGTTCAGAAAAAATGAAATAGGCTTTGATGTATTGGCGGCGACTCCTTTGGTTTGGCTCGCGCCGCTGGCAATAGCGCCAAAAGTTGTTGACCCATATACGACATTTTTAAAATCGTAATCCGACACGTTCCTTATGGTAAGAGTTGTCCCATCACCATTCCCATTACCCGATGAATCCCCGTTATCACAAGCTGCTAAAATAAGCGTAAAAATTGCAATCATTGTAAAAATCTTCTTCATAATATTTCCCCTTATCTAAAAATAATTGTTTGTTCTCCGGTTTTAATAACTGAGCTTCCGTTATATGTAAAACTGTATATAAAACCATTCTGCGCGGTAAAATCGGGAATGGCGACTTCGTTAAATGTTGAGACTACAAGGTAACTCTGTAATAATTCTCCTTCTGTTGGAATATTTGACAGTTTGTATACTCCTGTTTTTCCGGGGGCAATGGGATAAATGCCATTACCGGCCTGCTGAAGTATTCTTCCAAAATCCCTTACTTCAACAGGCAAATTATGAGCGTTTAGCACTTTGATAAACGCCGACCTGAATTCAAGGTTTGTAGGCTGAGGTATTTGTTTGGTATATGACTCATTCTCTTCAATAACAAAATTTATTTGCACGTTAAAATCAAGACCGCTGGCAAATATATCGCCGCTATCTGTATCAAACGCGTCGTTTATCCGGTACAAATATTCAATGGAAAATGTCGTACCAAATCCGTGAGTATCGCTGATACGGACATCAATCTTTTTTGAAGCGCCTGCGGACAATTCCAGTAATACGGGGCCGCTAAAGGAATCCCGATGAATCTTTATGCTGTAGCTTGACTCATTAAAAAATGTTACTTTCCCTGTTTTTATTACCTCCTGATTATTTTTGTCATCGTCTGCAGAATCTTTGCAAGAAATAATCAAACATAATAAAAGCGCAAATAAAAAAACATTTTTAAAGATATGTTTATTCATGTACATTTTTCTCCAGATAAAACTCAGGCTACCGCTTTTTTATCAGGCAGCCTGAGTTATTAAAATGTTAGTTTGAAACCAAAAGATCGTTGGTATTCATCTGGGTTCCTGGAGACAGCCATGCTTCATAACTTGCGGCAAGCGCCGGATCCGCGCCATTTTTTAGAGTCAAAGAAACGGTATAAGAATATCCGTTTTGAATAATTACGCCGCTCGCGCTTGGATCGCTCTGAAACCTAACCGGAACAATAATCGTAGCTTGTGACATGGCAAGGTTAAGATTGAGCGAATCACCCGCTACCGCCCTGATTTCATAAGATTCCCGTGCGCCGCTGGTAATGCCCGTATATCCGCTTTCAGGGGTTCTGATTGTATTTGCAACTCTAAAATTCGCGTTCAAACTTGCGTTATTCCTTACTAGTATAGTAGCAAACGGAAGATTTACATCAGGAAAGGCTATATTGTTTGTTCCGCCCATCGGAAAATAATACGGCGACACGTCTTCAGTCGGTTGTTTAGGCTGAATATCTAAAGCTGACAGCGTATCACTTGGAGTAAAAGTAACGATGGATTTTGTAACATTATTGAAGGCAACCCAAACCGGGTACAATGTTAATTCATCACGGTCAGGAGATTGTATAACACGTCGGACTTCTCCTTTGGTAAGATAGGCGACTTTCGCGCCTTCCGGCGTATTTTTCCTAAGTTCCAATCCATAATCTCTGCTTCTATTATAAACCGTATACTGGTACGCGCCGTCTGTTGTAGAGACAATGTTGGTGGTGAATTTTTTCCCCTCACCGTATGTTACCATCGCCGTATGATCAATCCCTGATAGATCCTTAGCGGCCTCAAATTCAGTCTATTTAACCTCCCGCAATAACACATATCCGCCAACCTGATAATCAGATTTATCTGAAAAATTGACGTTATTTCTGGTACCTGCCTTTACGCCTCCAACAATGTAATTCAGACTTATAATCTCACCGGTAAATAAAAGCATGTCGTACTGGGTATTATTAACAACCTCAACAGTCCCATTTTGGTTATTTCGGAAAGAACCGCCATAGTACTGCGCATAGTCTCCTCCCGTCCCCGGATCATTGCCTCCTTCATCACCCCCACACCCCACGAG
>NZ_BDHF01000019.1:0-27231 GCF_054786115.1 Treponema sp. R80B11-R83G3
CCAATATACAGAGCATAAAGGGCAGAGTCATAAACCAGAGCGCAAGCGTAACCGAAACCAACGCCACTATGGAACAGGTTATTACCAACATCAACAAACTCAACGGCCATGTAGAAGAGCAGAGCAGAAATGTTTCACAAGCGTCATCCGCCATTGAGGAAATGGTGGCAAATATAGGTTCAGTAACCAATACGCTTGTCAGCAATACCGCTAATGTAAAATCATTAAAAGACGCATCCGAAGTTGGCCGCAATGGATTGCAGGAAGTAGCGTCTGATATTCAAGAGATAGCCCGTGAGTCCGAGGGGCTTTTGGAAATTAATTCAGTAATGGAAAACATCGCCAGCCAGACAAATTTACTTTCGATGAATGCGGCAATAGAAGCCGCTCATGCCGGAGAAGCGGGAAAAGGCTTTGCCGTAGTCGCCGATGAAATCCGCAAGCTGGCTGAAAGTTCCAGCGAGCAGTCCAAAACAATCGGCACGGTACTTAAAAAGATAGCGGAGTCGATCAAAAAAATTACAAGCTCAACCGACAATGTGCTAAAAAGATTCGAGGCGATTGATTCAGGCGTAAAGACGGTATCGGATCAGGAAGATAATATCCGCAACGCGATGGAAGAGCAGGGACAGGGGAGCAAGCAAATCCTGCAAAGCGTTGGCGATTTGAACGAACTTACCCGGCAGGTAAAAAGCGGTTCCGAAGAAATGCTTAACGGCAGTCAGGAAGTTATGAATGAAAGCCGGAACCTTGAAAAAGTAACGCAGGAAATAACCGGCGGCATGAACGAAATGGCATCAGGATCGGAACAGATTAACACGGCGGTACACAATGTCAATGAGATGACCCAAAAGAACCGTGAAGCCATTGACGATTTGTTACATGAGGTTTCGCGCTTCAAAGTGGAATAATCTCGGGAACACGTCTATCTAGCTTATAAGGGCAGATAATTCTTTTTTTTACCACGAACCAGAGCGAACAAAGATGGATTAGAGTTTACTACAAATAACAAGTGTGAAATATTTTCAAATAAACTCCCCTAGACATAAATAAAAACCTTGCATATTGTTAATACTATGAACTTTGACAAATTCACTATTAAAGCTCAGGAAGCTTTAAACGAGGCTGCGGGTATAGCGCAGAAAAGCGACCATTCTCAGATTGAGAGCGAACATTTACTGCTGGCGTTATTGCGCCAGGAGAACGGAATTGTTATGCCGATTATTGAGAGGATAGGGGGCGATGCCGCAAAGCTTTCCTCCGATGTTGAGGCTCTTGTTAATAAAACGCCAAAGGTTTACGGGGAAGCGGCGCAGGTTTTCTACTCATCGGCATTATCTAAGATTTTAGCGAAAGCCGAAGTTGAGGCTTCGGCGCTGAAAGACGAGTTTGTCTCCACAGAGCATATCTTAATCGCCGTTGCGGCAAGCGAAGGCAAGGCGGCGGAACTGCTTAAAAAAGCGGGCGTTAACAAGGACGCGATTCTTGGCGCGTTGAAACACGTTAGGGGAAACGCGCGAGTAACCGATCAAAACCCCGAAGAAAAATATCAGGCGTTGGATCGCTACTGCAGAGATCTTACCGCTCTTGCGCGTCAGGAGAAACTTGATCCCGTTATTGGGCGCGATGAAGAAATACGCAGGTGTATGCAAGTTCTGTCCCGCAGAACAAAGAATAACCCGGTACTCATTGGCGAACCCGGCGTTGGAAAGACGGCGATTGTCGAAGGGCTTGCGCGGCGGATTGTTGCCGGTGATGTGCCGGATGGATTGAAAGGGAAAAAACTTCTCGCTCTGGATATTGGCGCCCTTGTCGCGGGAGCGAAATTTCGAGGCGAGTTTGAAGAACGTTTAAAAACAGTTATCCATGATGTGCAGGCGGAAGACGGAAAAATTATTCTTTTTATTGATGAGCTTCACACGCTTGTGGGTGCCGGAGCAGCGGAAGGGGCGACAGACGCATCGAACTTGCTCAAGCCCGCGCTTGCCCGTGGGGAATTGCGCTGTATCGGAGCGACAACGTTAGACGAATATAGAAAACATATCGAGAAGGATGCTGCGCTTGAAAGGCGTTTCCAACAGGTGTACACGGCGGAACCTTCCGTGGAAGATACAATCGCAATTCTGCGCGGGCTTAAAGAGCGGTACGAAGTCCACCATGGCGTGCGGATTAAAGACGAGGCTCTTGTGGCGGCGGCAACATTGTCCAGCCGGTACATTACAAGCCGCTTTTTGCCGGACAAGGCGATTGACCTTGTTGATGAAGCCGCAAGCCGCCTTAAAATGGAATTGGACAGCAGGCCGACGGAACTTGATAAATTGGAGCGCAAACTTTTACAGCTCTCGATAGAAAGGCAGGCTCTTTCGCGTGAAGATGACGCGGCTTCCAAAGACCGCCTGACAAAACTGGAAAAAGAAATCGCCGATCTTACAGCCGAGCGTAACGCGATGAACGCCCGCTGGGAAAGAGAAAAAATTGACATTCAAAAAATCCGCGAAATAAAACAACGGATAGAAGAACTGAAAATTGACGAGACCCGCTATGAGCGCGAAGGCGATCTATCAAAAGCGGCGGAAGTAAAACACGGAAAAATTCCCGAAGCGCAAAAACAACTTGCCGCCCTTACGGATCAAATGGAGAAAAAGAGAAACGCAAAAGGCGGCGAGGCTTCCGCTCTGTTACGCGAAGAAGTCAGCGAAGAAGACATAGCGGGAGTTGTGTCAATGTGGACGGGTATTCCCGTCTCTAAGATGCTCTCCGGCGAATTGCAAAAATATTTAGACCTTGAAAAAGCTCTTGAAAAGCGCGTTGTCGGTCAGGATGAAGCCCTTGCCGCAGTCGCCGACGCGATACGGCGGAACAAGTCAGGTTTATCCGACTCGGCGCGCCCGTTGGGGTCTTTCCTCTTTTTGGGGCCGACCGGCGTGGGAAAAACTGAACTCGCCAAAACACTGGCGGATTTTTTATTCAATGACGAAAAAGCCCTCACCAGAATCGACATGAGCGAGTACGGAGAAAAACATTCGGTAAGCCGCCTGATTGGCGCACCACCCGGTTACGTTGGTTATGAGCAGGGCGGCCAACTGACAGAAGCAGTCAGACGGCGGCCTTACAGCGTGATTCTTTTTGATGAAATTGAAAAAGCCCATCCTGAAGTGTTTAATGTCTTTTTACAAATACTCGATGACGGTCGCTTGACGGACGGACAAGGGCGCGTTGTCGATTTTAGAAATGTAATTATCATCATGACAAGCAACTTGGGTTCTGACTTGATATTGGAAGCGAAAAATCCTGAAACCTTGCGTAACTCGCTGATGGAACTTTTAAAACACAGTTTCAGGCCTGAGTTTATCAACCGCATTGACGAGACAGTAATTTTCAACCGTCTTGGCAAGGGCGAAATCGGCAAAATAGTTGACATTCAGCTAACGCGTCTTTCCAAACGGCTTGCGGAGCGCAAGATCACGCTCACGCTGACAGATGCGGCAAAGTCCCTGCTTGCCGAGCGCGGATACGATCCGCTGTTTGGCGCGCGCCCTCTTAAACGGACAATTCAAAGCGATCTTGAAAACCCGCTTGCAAAGCAGATCATAGCGGGAACCATCCGCGAAGGAGATACAGTAACCGCCGATGTTTCCAAAGATAAAGAAGGAATTGTTTTTAAGAAGACCTGATCACTAGAATTGGTCGCTATTCAGGAAAGGGTATATGTTTTTTGCAGGGGGTTTCTTCAGTATAACTTCTATCCTATCTATCAGTTCTTCTCTTGAAAATGGTTTAAAAATATAATCAGCAGCCCCTATTTCTTTTGCGTGTTTTTGTTCTTCTTCGCCATGAACAGACGTTAAAAATACTATTGGAACATCTGTAATATTGCCTAAATCCCTTATTCGGCTGAATGTTTCCCAGCCGTCCATTTCCGGCATTATCAGATCTAATAAAATTAAATCAACATTACTAAAGTGAAGCAAATAATCCAGAGCTTCTTTTCCAGATTTTGTCGGAAGAACAGTGTATTTGTCTTGTAACAGAGCTTCGAGCAAATCAAGATCGATTTCACTGTCATCAACCGCAAGGATTTTTTTCTTTTTCTTTAAAAATGCCATTATGCCAATACCTCGTGATAATTAAAAGTTAACATAATTTCAGCCGTTTGTCAAGTATTTGTCAATAAACTACTGTTAATTAATACTAAAAAAGCGCCAATGTTGTGGAAAAATGCACCGGCGATTGGCGTTATAATTCCGGCTCCTGCCAAAAATATCATGATAATACTTACAGAGAATGCCAGAATAATGTTCTGATAAATAGTGTTTTTTGTCTTTTGCGCCAGCTTGATTACGTATGGAATATTGGAAAGATTGTTGTTCATTAAAGCAATATCCGCGCTCTGAATCGCCGTATCGGAACCCATCGCTCCCATTGCTATACCCACATGAGCTTGTGAGAGGGCAAGCGCGTCGTTGATACCGTCCCCGATAACCGTAACAGTGTGGTTTTCCATCATTTTTTCAACGTGTTTAAGTTTCTGCTCAGGCAGTAATTCGCACATCATTTCGTCAATTCCAACAGCGTCTTGAATTTTTTTAGCCGATTGAAAATGATCCCCTGTTAAAAGACAGGTTTTTGCCACTCCAAGATTTTTAAGTTCGTTTAAAGCCTGAGCGGCATCGTCTCTCGGCGTATCCTTGAATACAATGCAACCTAGAATTTGTCCGTTTTTTACAACCCAGTCGCAAGTCCCGGCATCTTCGTATTGGGAGCTTACATCGTAGCCCAGTGAGCGTATCCAATTATAACTGCCAAGATAAATAGTATCGTTTCCTTTTTTGCCTTCAATTCCCTTGCCGATGTGTTCCTTTATTTCATAATCCCTGTCTATATCTTTTCTTTCGCATAACGAAATAATTGATTTTGATATTGGGTGAAGCGAGCCGTGAGCTACACAGGAAGCCGTCATAACAAGCTCATTAAAATCACGAGCGTGATCCAAGTGAAAATTACTGGCTTCTAAAATACCGTTTGTTATGGTTCCTGTTTTATCAAAAATAAGATAATCAGTTTCACAAAGGTGTTCCACAAACGATGAATTTTTAATTAGGATTCCTTTTTTTGCAGCCGCCGCCAATACCGCTATCATCGGGGCGGAATTAATAAGCAGGTGTCCGCATGGACAGCTCGCGACAAGTATCGCAATCGCCCTGTTAATGTCCTGCGTAAACAGCCACACCAACAGAGCGGTAACAAGCGTTAGGGGAATATAGTAGAAAATAAATTTGTCAACAATTTTGGTATCGGGAATTTGTATTTGTCCTGACTCCTCAAGCAGTTTTACTATTTTTTGAAAAGACGTGTCGGCGTATTCCCTTGTAACCTTAACTTTTATGTTTCCGTCTATATTTACAGTTCCGGCAAATACCTGATCTTCTATCTCGACAATTTTCGGTATTGATTCGCCTGTTAGTGATTTTTGATCGATACTTGACGTGCCAAAAATAACTTCGCCATCGACAGGCAGGGACATACCGGGCTTTATTATAATTATATCACCGGTTTTTAATTCCTTCGCGCCAACCTCATTTTCTTTTCCGTCCTTTTCTACAATCGCTCTTTCCGCCTGCATTGTTTTTAAACCTTCAATCGCGTCACGTCCGCCCATGATGCTTTTTTCTTCCAGAAAATGAACAAAAGTAAGAATTACGGGAATGAGTATTGCAAGCAAAAATTGTCCGCTTAAAGTTGATATAATCATCGCTATCGAGACAAGTATTTCCATGGCGTATCTCATGTTTTTGGAAACAAGCCCCTGTACTGCGGTAATTATCATTGGGATTCCAATTATGCAAATACCGGCAAGATAAATTAGCGCCTGAATCACATCCTGCCCTGGAAAAATTTTCCCGTAAATAATGGCAACCGCAAGACATACAAGCGCGCCTGAAACTGACAATATGCTGTTTCTAAAATTTAATTTTTCGTTATCTGAAAGATGATCGTTATCTGCAATGTTAACCATGTTTTTCATTACATCCTCCTTACGGCAGCAGGAAAGTCGGCGCTTCTGCGCCTGCCGGAATCACTATTGACTTGCCCGCTTTTTTCAAAACCGCGCCCACCCTTTGCCTGAATGTACCGGACATTATAATTTGCGGATTTCTCGCGTATTGGTCATACAACCCGTAAAACTCCGCCATTTCGCCACGGGCTTTTGTCAACTTTTCAGCCTGCTGTGAAATGGCTGTTTGTTTGAGAGTGTTTGCAGCCGCTTGCGCTCCAAGTATCCGCGTAGAAGCGTATTCCTGCGCCCGCTGGTAACTGGTTGACTTGTAAATAGCGGCGTTTCTTACTTCTTCAAAATAGCGTATCGTTTCGGCGGGCGCTGTAATTTCAGTCAGCTCTACGCCGGAAATAATGATCCCCAATCTTAATGAATCAATAATATTTTGCGAATTTCGCATAACGCCACTTGATAATTGCGCTCTGCCGCTTGTAAGTATTGAATCCACGTCAGAATGTGCGGCTATACAAGTCAACTCTCCGCTGATTATGCCGTCAATTATTTTCTCGGCATCGCTTATAAATAACGTATAACGTACTTCGTCATTTATTTGATATTTTATTTTTGCCTTTACAAGTATTACATTTTTATCGCCTGTTAACACATAGCCGTTTTTATCAATATCGGAGGAGATTACGTTTCCTTGCGGTTTATAGTGCGTAGTAACTTCAATTTCTTGTACGGTATGTACCGGTATTTTTATTACTTTGTCGATAAAAAACGGAAAAGCAAAATGAAGCCCGGGCTTTTTAATTTGTTTTTCGCTTGAGTCGCCAAGCAGTTTGCCAAAACGAAGCACAATAGCGGTCTGACTGCTTTCAACGCGGTATATGCCGGAAAGAACGATAAGAACTACTGCAAAACATACTGTAAATTTGAAATACTTGATAATGTATTCCATTATTTGGGTAAAAACGATAAAAATCTTGTTTTTCATTGCCGTTATCCTAATTTGATCCTGTGATTACATCAAACGGAGATTCATTCGCCCGCATAATAATTGTCGTGTCCGCATTTACGGAATTCTCAAGCGCAAGCAGTCTTTTTAAAAAGACAAATAACCTTGAGTTTCTGTCATAAGCTTCGCCGTAGATACGCGCAACCATTCTTTCTGTTTCAGCGTCAATTTGAGACGCTTCAAGTTTGCCCTGCGCGTAGATTTCTGCGGCTCTCGCGTCCGCTTCTCCCGTGATTATCGCAGAGTCCCGTTCCCCCTCCGCAACAAACTGAGAAACATATTTTTGCCTGTCCGCTATCATCTGATTAAAAACGCTCTTAATGTTTGCTTCGGGTAACGCAAGCCGTTTTATCTTTAAGGTTTGAATTTCAATGCCGTAATTAGCAAGCGCGGATTGGGCGGTTTTTTCTTCTATGGCTTTACATATTTCATCTATTTTAATTTCTTCAATGTTAGTTGACACCAGCGAAGAAAGCTTGTAATTTCCAAGAACGCTGTTTTTCGAAGTTGCCGCCAAGTCGTTAAGATGCCTTTGCGCGGCGTTATAATTTCCTATGCTTGTATGAAACTTTTTAATATCTGTTATTCGCCATACAATATATGTTTGAAGGATAATATTAATTTTATCGTTTGTTAGGGTTTCATTATAACCGGAATCCATATATTGATTTCTGGTATCATAAGTTATTACTTTGTCAACAGGCCACGGAAGTTTAAAATACAAACCTGCGGCGTTATGCACATTAATAATTTTCCCAAACCGTGAAATAATAACACTATAACCTTCTTTTACGGTAAATGTGAATCCAGCAGCCACTACGATAATAATAAAAATTAAAACAAATAATATTTTGTACATTTTACTCATTGCCGTCTCCTTTATTTGCATCTAACAAATTAACAGTGTTTACTTTTCCTATAATAAATTTTGATACAGCGTTTTCCGCTCCGCGTGAAAATACATACACTTTATTACCTCTTATAATTTTTTGATATACGTCAAGGTTTTTGGTTAATTGGTATGAACCGGGAGAGATTCTATACGCATCTGTCGCCGCATAAAAAACAGCCGTCTCTTTTTGAGCGTCGCTTGTCCTGCTGTACTGCATGGCTCTTGCATTGTCAATGGAGCGTTTGCTCTGCTTTGCCGCATCTATGACTTTTGCTTCGGCGTAAGATTGAGCCTTTGTAATCGCCGTGGTTTTATCAACTGAAGCACTTACAACTTTTTGATAAACGTCCGCAATATCCACCGGAGGATGTATGTTTTCAATAACAACTTGAATTATAGAAAACCCCAGTTTTTCCGACTTACAAAAATCAGATAACTCGTTTAGTACGGATACCGAAAGGGAATTTCTGTCTTCGTTTAAGAATGAGTCAAGCGTAGTATTGATAGTGCGCGTCATAAGCGCGTTGTAAGCGGCGGCGGCTAATACAGCTTCCGCGTTTGTGCAGGTTTTGATATACGAATATAAATCGGAAATTACATATATAATTTTTAAATTGACCGCGACCATTTCATTGCCATTGCCAAGTAACAGCATATACTCGCCAATATCGTGTTTTTGCGTCCACAAAAAATTCGCGTTTCCCGATGATTCATAGCCGATTTGCATGGAAGCGGCTCGATGAACATCGTATATTTCCATTTTATCTACAGGCCAGGGAAACTTGAAATGCAACCCGGAGTCTTTTATGGAAGAACGATCCAGCTTACCAAAGTGATAAATTGCCGCCTGTTGATGAGGCTGTACTACAAAAACGATTGTTGAAAGAAATAAAACCATAATTAGGGCAAGTGCCAGAGCGGGTAAAATTTTTAACGTATACCGTATTGTATACAGCGATTTTAACGATATTTTCCATTTAGCCGCTGATTCCGCAAATTGATCCTTTGACAATAAAAATTTAGGAAATAGCGCATAATCAAAATTTAAAATGTTCCCTTTTAACATTGAAAGCAAAATATTAACCGCAAGCGAAACAACAAGATAAACCGAGACGGCATAATAAACCCATTTTAACATTACAAAAATATTTATTTTAAGTACCGAAGCCGCAGCTATAACTGCCGCATAGAAAAATGAAGTGTATGAAAAAAAGGTGAGAATATCGCGGGAAATCTTGTCTGTAGAGCATGAATCGTTGTCTTTTCGCGTTTTAAGGTAGAGAACTGCTACACATGGGAGTATAAGCAGTAATACCGCGTCTACAATACCGAGTTGGTTATCTTCAATATAAGACAAAGGCAAAATTTTAAAAATTCCGCTTATACGCCAAAACGCTATACATAAAAAGAAAATGATATAAACAAAAGAACATATACGCTTTTCAAGACTTACGCTTTCCTTATGCGGCTGTAAAACATTTTCCTTTTTTATTTCAATTAAGCCTTCCTGTTGTACGTTGTTGGTATTTTCTATTTTTTCGGTTTCTTGCGGTTCTTCATTCTTTTCCTCTATATTTAATCCGCGTTTATTAAATTTTCTTTTAAAAAACCCAATAATTTTATTTAATTGCTTTTGTTTAAACCATCCATCAAATTTATTTATTTCATAAAAAACCGTTATCAAAACAAGAATAAGCGTCATGGTGAAAGTAAGATTGCTAAGACTCAATAATATGGCGCATCCGTTTCTGTAATAGAAAAAAATATTAAAAAAGATAATCGCAATAATTAAAAGTATAATTGGAAACAGTCTTATTTCAGAATGTTGCGATTCGTTGTCTTTATCTTTCGTCATAATATTACTCTCTAATTATATCGCACAAAAACATTGAATGTACAGAGGGACTGCCCTTTTCACGGACAGCCCCTTTTATGTTAATTAATATCTGTCCATAACATTTGCTTTATGGACAGACTCTAACTAATAGGTAATGCGGATATTGTCTACATTGACCGATATACTGCCAGAACCGACAAAGAGTTTCTCAATTTTAAAGCGCACATTACCTGTTACATTGACGTCAAATTTGGCATTCAGCATTTTGCTGCCCCCGTTAACCCACGAGGGAATATTTTCGACTTTACCAACTTCTTCCCACTCCTCACCTTCTTTCTGATAGTAGACTATTATTGTACCGCCTGAATGTGAACTGTACGAGGCGTAGTCAAAAGATATTGACTTTATGCCGTCTGCTAAATAATCCATTAACTCAACGCGGTTTGTATTATCACCCGTGTCATTCACATTACCGCCGCGGAACCGGACGCTTCTATCACCTTCTTTGCGGTCGTTTGAATCTGTGGTACTCACAACGCCGCTAACTGCCCATTCGTATCCGCCCCAGTCTACCGTGCGCTTTGTATAACTACCGCCGTCCCATGCGCTGTCTTCAAAATCAACAACGATATGCGGATCGTTGATTGCTTCAATAACGAGCGTTCCCGCGCTCAGATCGTTTTTCGCGTTAAAACCTGCCGCTGCCGTAACATCAAAGGTAACGACGTATCTACCGGCTGCCGAAGGCGCGTCGGTTCTCCTGGTGTAATCCACGTCTATCCCTTCATACCAGACAGTTATATCACCCTGGGACTTGCCCGGTTTGGACTTTATGCTTACCTCTTTGGGTTCGCCGTCATAAATCGCCTCGAATCCGCTGATGTTAAAATCAGAGGCTATGGGGTCAACGGCAACTACATTGAAAGAACTTTCACTGTCGGCGGTGATGATGATATTGTCTACATTGATCGATGTAAAGTTTGCCAGATCGCCTTCCCTTACAATTTTAAAACGCACATTCGCTTGATTGATGTCAAATTTTTCGCTCAGCATACCCTCATTTTCATCCCATGAAGGAGCGATAACTTCGCCGACTTTTACCCAATCACTACCCTTAATCTGATAATAAACAGATATAATGCCGTTACTGTGCGTGCCATACGAAGCATAGTCAAAATATATTGACTTTATGCCGATTAAATAGCTGTCTAACTCGACACGGCAGTTGTCGCCATCATTGCCGCGAAGACGTATGCTTTTTTCGCCGTCACGGCGGTCTCTGTCGTCCGTAGTAGTTACAACGCCGCTGGCCGTCCATCCGTATCCACCCCAGCTTACTGATCGTTCCCCGTAACCGCTGTTGTCCCAATCGCTTTCAAAGTCAATTTTTCTATTCAGGTCGGTAATTACAAATACCTCTTTAATAATGAGCGTTCCGGCTATCAGACCGGCTCTTGCGTTAAAACCTTCCGTTACGGCAACGTCAAAAGTAACGAAATACTTTCCCGTTGCTGAAGGCGCGGTTGTATTCTTGGCGTAATCAGTGCCGTCTATTCCCGTATAGTAGATGGTTATTTGTCCTTGGGACTTGCCCGCTTTAGGAGTTATGCTTACCTCTTTGGGGTTGCCGTCATAATTAACCGTTCCGGTTCCGCTAATGTTAAAGTCAGAGGCTATGGGGTTGACGGTTGTGCCAGTCGGAATTTCCGTTATCGAAGTTTCCGCTGTTGGGGGCTGTCTGCTGTCGGTAGGTTGTTCACACCCAGCCATAACAAATCCGAATATTGCTATCAACGCAATAATCGTTACAGACGCAATGTACGATTTAAAATTTTTCTTCATAAACTTCCTCCATCTTTAAAAAACATACCTATCACTAAGGGATAGTACCCATAAAATAAAGAATGTGTGTTAGATGAGAGTGAATAAAAAATGAAATTATTATTAGTAATGAATTAAAAAATAATATAATACTAACAAATTTAATTAATTTCTATTTCCAAGCGGCGGGCATGGTACGGTTATTCTCAAGTTTGCCGTCAGTATTATATTGATCTATGTAGTTTCTAATGGTAGGCGCGGAAGATTTTCTTGAACCCGCATCAACAAGAATTTCAACATCGCCGTATTTTATATATATGCTGTCCCCTGTATACTGATTGCCCAATTTCAAAAAATGAATGTTCAACTCCGCAGAATTGTGCGTCTCGGTTTCGGTTTCCTGCGGGATTTCGGGTTGTCCGGGATTAGTTCCGTGTGCCGTTCTCCATTTCATTTGCTCAATCATTCCGTTACGGAGTGGAACGCCCAGAATCAAAGTGTCGGGGTTGTAAACCGCATAGTCTTCAACGCCGTAGTTGTCGCCGCCTGTGAACATAAAGTCGTTCATAGACACCTTGTAAAGTTTTTTTGGATCGATCTGTTCGCCGGTCGATGAGATAGTCCAGTTACTGCCGGAACCGCTGGCGTTTGTTATGACGGGTGCGCTTAGGAGGCTGCCCGTTCCGGTGACCGGCATCCTTCTTAGGAGATTCATCAAATAGTCGCCCCGTAACTCGAACAAGTAGATTTCATTGTCGAAGGGCATCAGCGTCCACATAAAGCCCACCGTCACATTGTCATTGGGGCCGCCCAGCGTAACGCTTCTCCAACCGCCTGAGTTTTGTATCAGAACAAAATCTTGCCAGCCCGGCCCTGCCTTCCATCCGGGTTCCCCAGCTTTGCGCACTATGTAATCAAATACCAGCTTGTTTGCCCACGCGTCTTTGCCGATACTTTGGGCGTTGCCAAATTTACCGATAACTTCATTCATAATCGGGGCGACTTGCGCGTCATATCCGGCAATCATGTCCGCTATTTCCGTATCAACCGTACCGGTCGGGAGAATAGAGCTGCCGGTAAAATTAGAAATGACGCTAGGCGTGACGCTAACAAGATCGTGTCCATTAAAATTTAAACTCAGCTTGCCCACGGCTCTTCCGTTGTAGCTTGCCTGAATGACAGGTACGCCGTTTACCGTACCGGACACGGTATTATGCGTATGGGCTGTAATGATCGCGTCAAATCCCATGTTGTCAGGCTTCACGAGCTTTGCCCCTTCGCCGCTTACATTTGTTCCACTGCCGCTTGAACCCATGTGGGTAAGGGCGATAACCGCATCGCAGTTTTTTACGGTTCTTAAATCATTAACCATGTCTTTGAGCCAATCACCCGGCTCTCTAAAATCATACTCCCCGGTAATACTCGCCGAAACTATATCGGGCGTTACCGTGGTTGTAAGACCGATAATGCCGATTCGCCTTCCCGCCCTGTTTGCGATAACGTAAGGATGGCAAAAATCAGGCCTATTGTCCGTGCCTTTCAAAAAAATATTTGCGGTAATGAACGAAATATCCCCGTCTTGCATAAATTTCGCAAGCTTGTCGGCACCCCAATCCCATTCATGGTTGCCTATGACAGAATACTTTACCCCAAGCGCCTTCATCATCTTTGAGACCGGCTCACCGTAAAAATAATTGGACAGCGGCGAACCCTGATAGTTGTCTCCGGCTGCCAACAGCATGGAGTGTTCGGATTGGGAGATTAAATGTTTTGCGATTGCGGTAAACCTAGCCGCTCCCGGATTGGAAGCGGACGCAGAACTGTCTACAGAACCGTGGAAGTCGTTAAAACTGAAAATGTCAACGGTGACATTCCCGTCCACCCACAGCGTTTCAGCCTCGATAGGATCAAAGGGCGGCATCACCGGAACAATCGGTATATCGGGACCCGGTTCGAAATTGGTTCCATTGTTACAAGCCGGAACAATGGCAAGCCACCCAATGGCTAGCAGCAAAATTAATAATATTGTTGATTTTTTTCTAAAATTTTTTATTGACATAATCTTCTCCTAACTGTTCGTTTTGTCAGATCGCAGTTTATATACCGGAAAAATACAAAACGAATGTTAAAAGAGTATTTAGAAAAAATTAAATTTTAGTAAAAGAAATGGAGATGTCCAATAAGTTTGAATTTTACCACTAACCACACAAACAACGACCTGACCACTCTGGAGTGGTCAGGTTCGTGTGGTTCGTGGTAAATTATCTTAAAACTTCAACGCGACTAGTATGCTTCCAAAAGAGAACAGTCCACCGGGCGCAAATATGTCAATGGCTCCGTCACCGTAGGCGTTTGAAACTCCGGTAGTGGCTTCCGCCCAGACATTTTCTGAAAAGTTAAACGCGGCGCCGATGTGGAAACGGTTGACGAATTGGGTACCGGTACCGCCATTGCTAAACGATTTGTTATGCTGTGTTTGTGTGGAGGTTTTTGTACCCATGTTATAGTTTGTTATAGAAACAGTTTCCAGAGTAAGCGTTGTAGCCTGAATCCGCGCACCGGCATTCAAGGTTAGCTTGTCGGGAATGATCTTGTACTGCATGGCAAGCCGCAGGTCAGGTCTGAATATAAAGGTGGTATATGCAGTACTTGCGCCGTCATAGACCAAATTATTGGAAGCATTCAAATTCATAATGTTTTTTTCTTGGTTCTCCAGCGTTAATGGTAAGTTAAGTTTAAACTTGAGTGCAACTTTGTCCTTGCTCCATGAACCGCTGAGCGAAGGGGTAAGCAAGTTTGATAAATAAGACTGTTCAAGATAAGGATTATTTCCAGTAGTATATATTCCTTTGATATTACCGATCTTGTACGTGTTTCCTTCAACATAACTGTACTCATTATCGTAGAATTTAAAGGTAAGTACATAGTCAAAATCGAATGAACCTTTAAAACCGTCTTTATTGTAGAAGGTATAACCGCCAAGCCCGGCGGAAAGAGACGGGTCAAAGTGATTCTCTGAACGCCCTATTTTTGCACCGGTATTACCGACAGGATTGGGGGCGACGGGGACATCAGGACCTACAGTTTCTGTCTTTTGATAAAGACGGTCGAATACCAGATCGACGGTTACATATGGCCTGATTCCGTTTTGGGTTAAATCTTTCGCCATTGCCCATGCTATTTGCGGGGCGAGATAGCCGTTTTCAGACTGATAGTTACTATACAACTGGCCCGGTGAAGTCTGTGTAACTCCTGTTACAATGTCGCTTTCATTGAAGAATTGATAGTTAGTACGATAGGTAAGCCTAAATCCCATATTAGCAACACCGATTAAAATTGCGGCATTGTTGACAGGAGATGGCGTAACGCTAATGTTAGGGTAGACATCATAAACCGTTCCGGCAACACCGCCATTTGGCACTGTAGCAGGTTCTTGTTCAATGTAATTATTCGCCGGCGCGCCTGCCCAAAAATTGCCGTTGTAGAATGCCCCAATATAAACATCATTTGCTTTGGTTGCAAAACCGACATTTGCGATAGCGCTGTTGTTTGTTGATTCATGTAAAAAGGATACCAATCCAAACCATTTGCTAAACTTTACTCCGGTATATGCATCCGGACGGATAAAGTCATCCGCATTGCTGCGGTATCTTCCCTCTGTAGTGGTACTTTGGGGCGATGACCAAATGTTGTTGGGTAAATTCTGCGCCCACGCTCCCACAGCCGTAATCATTAATAACAATGATGCAAAAATAATAACCTTGTCCTTCATTTCTTTCTCCTTGAGTTTGATAGTAAATCCTCTTATTAAAGAAGAAAATACGTTTTATTAATTTATAACATATTTAACAATTTTTTAACATATCTAAATTAACCAAAATTAAACATTTTCCTTTCATATTTCTAACATTCGATTTGTATTTTTTTATCAGAAAAATATCTAAGGAGGATATCATGTTTTTTAAGAAATCTAAAATATTTAAAAAACAATCGGTATTGCAATTGATTGCTTTGCTTTTAGCGGCGGCTTTTGCAATTGTTGTTGTAGCGTGTCCCGGAGATGACACGGGAGGAAAACAAGGCGGTGAAGAAACAATTGTAGAGACACCTAAAAATTACGTCAGTGGAGACGACGGGTTGAATTGGGGAGTTTCCAGTAACGCCAGCGTTTTAACTTTGGGTTTACAACCCGGAAATGACACAACGGAGATTAAACTTAACTGGTATTCTTCAGGAGCCGAAGCCGGTAAAGTTGCACAAGTAAGATTCGTTAAAGGAACTTTTACTAATGGTACAGAGTTGATTAAAGAAGGTGATGCAAAAATAACCGAAGCAGCAGCGACAGCCGCAGGAACTACTGGCAATACCCAGCATAAAGCTACAGTAACAGGACTAAAACCGGGTGCGAGTTACCAGTACGCAGTGTCCAGCGACGGGACTCACTGGAGCCCCGCTTACGACTTCAAAATTCCTGCCGCTACAGGTAATTGGAAATTTGCCGTAATAGCTGACCCACAGCTTCACAACACAACTTGGGACGCAAACAATCGGTATGTTCCCACCTTAGTTGGCGGTGAAACATCGAAAACCGGAAGAGGCTGGCTGGATACAATGGTGAAGATTGTAAGCCACGACGTTAGCTTTATAGTAAGCGGCGGGGATCAGGTTGATGCATCAGGAGGTAATGAAACTGAATACACTCTCTTCTATGCCCCGCCGGGACTTAGGAATCTTCCTTTTGCACCCGTATCCGGTAACCACGACAATCACCTTAATTTTAACTATCACTACAACCTGCCCAATTCGCAGATCGACTTTGCAGATGAAACAGTTGCCACTGAGAAGGGAAGAAACTATTATTACCTCTACAACAATATCCTTTTTGTAGTACTGAATACCGCACCCTATGCGCCTACCCCCGGCGCTAGCCATCTTAACGCTTTCGATGCCACCGCAAATGTCGCCAGGTATAAAACTACAATCCAGAGGGCAAAAGCCGCTAATGTAGGAAAATACCGTTGGCTTATTGTCCAGCACCACAAATCTACCGCCAGTATTGCCGACCATTGCGCGGACAGGGATATAGAAAGTTATGTAAAAGCCGGTTTTGAAAAAGTTATGTCCGAAGAAAATGTTGATTTTGTACTTGCCGGACACGATCACGTATACGCCCGCAGTTATCCGCTGGAAGGCAAGGATAACGGCATGGTCTCCGTACCAGATAAGAACAGCGGTGCTGATTTAACAGTAGGCAGCAAAACGTATACCAAAGCTAACTATACCACCAGCCCTGGCAAACCCATTTATCTTACATTTACAACAGGTAGTGGACTGAAGTATTACGCAGTAGCAGGGGATCCTCAATTTTTATATACCGATACCGTGTATGTTAAGGATAACACAACTTATCCGTATCTGGGAGAAGTTACAGACCAAAACGGTACTAGCTCCACTAAATTCGGCAGTAGCGACTACCGTACCGGCAATTATAAGCCTGTTTCCAACGCAGCTTATGTTCAGCCCTATATACCGAGTTACTGTATTGCTGAAGTTACAAACGACGGCAAAACTATAAAATTCAGCACCTATGCCATCGAAACATTAAGCGGTACTAGCGACGGAGCTTCTCAGCCTTATAGTTTCGATGCAACCATCCCGTATGATTTGGTTCAGGTGACAAAGAATTAAAAAAATAGAGAGGTACTAAAAAAGGAGTATGTCTAACCGTTTTTGAGCGGTTAGACAACTATGGAGCAGGAGCGAACCGGGTATTTCCGGCAAGCTCTGCTCCTTTTTTTAGATTTACCGTGAACAGGCACTAATAAGATTGGTATACGTTAAAAAAACCGCTTATAACGTGTGAAGAAAAAGTGGTATTACCAAAAAAAAGTCTGAACCACAGATTAACCAGATTAACCAGATTAACCAGATTTCACAGATTAAATACTCCTGATTATAACAAATTGATACGCTTAGGCAGATAAATCCACTCATTAAAAAATCATAGTTGATCAAGTAAATCAGCGTTAATCAGGCAAATCATAGTTAATCAGGTAAATTAGCGTAATCAGTGGTCCAGACTTTGCTGATTAAATTTTGGATTGATGAGCCGTTTAAATTCTAAACTTTTAGCTCCAAAATTTATCAACAAACCAATCTCTAAATTATATGCTTCCAAATAATTAATGGCTTGAGCCAAATGCACATCTTCTATTTTTACCACAGATTTCAGCTCTACAGATACCACTCCTTCAACTAAAAAATCAACTCGCCTTGTACCAATTCGTTTTCCCTTATAATTAATAGGCATTTCGAACTCTCTGGCAAAAACCAAACCTTGCAAAACCATTTCTTTTGCTAACGCTCGCTGATAAATGACTTCTTGAAAGCCGTTGCCCAATATCTTGTGTACTTCCATAGCACAGCCAATTATCTTGCCTGTTAATTCAGAATATTTATACTGTTCTTTAATCATAATCCACCACTGATTAACTTGATTAACCACCACTGATTAACTTGATTAACCTGATTAATCACCATTGATGAATCAGATTAGTCTTATTATTATAATCATAGTTAATCCTTAAATCAAGTTAATCAGTGGTTCTGACTTTTTTGCTCATTGGCGGTTTTAGCTTTATCAACAAAGTTTATACGATCAGGAAACGGCGGTATGATAAAAGAGAAAGCGGTTTACCCATAACAAATTCCGACCATACACTTGCCGGAGATGTTAGTTCGTCGGTCATCCCATCATATAAAGCGGTAAACGCTCGGTATTCAGACATAAGGAATAGTCAGAAGTTCACCACTAGAGGCCGTTATAACCGAAGTAATCCGTGGCTTTTTTGTATCGTATGGGCGGCGCAGGCGTACAACTCCCATAGGTCCGATTTCAAGCGTCATATCGTCATCAACAGGTCGGCGCAGTAGAAATTCATCGTCTTTGAAGTGTTCCTGAGCCGTCATAATAGCATCCTTTGGCGTATTATAAATTCCAAACAGAGACTCGTTTGCTATAACGAGCCATTTATAAAGATATTTTTCTTGATATTCAGCCTGGTGTGCCATATAAAAAGCATTTTCACGCTCAAGCATACAATAACTCCTTTTCTAGTATAATCAAAAAAAGGATTTTGTACAATTATAATAGTATAAATATTCTGAAAGAAAACAGACAACCGGGCACAAATACGTCATCCCTTGCATTAAAAACGCATAGTATATGAAAGCTGTACCTTATCAATTTTTCCGTTGCTTGCCGGAAGAAATACAATATTCAATGCCGAAGGATCAAATAATAACGCTGTCTTAGGTTGAGGTTTATGATAGGTGGCGGATCTGACAATGTTATAAATTTGACTGACAAACCACATTATTTCGCCTGTAGCCTCAATAACAATAAATGGTGTAGATTCAAGTTTACCAGAAGTAAATAACATCATGCTTGTCCCAAAAATTGCTAATCCACCCAATCCAGATATCAGTTGGAATGTACCGCCGGTTTTATCTTTCATAACAACGTAAGAACCAAGACCTGGCAGGACAAAATTAAGCGCCCATGTTCCCCAGCGTTGACCTGTGGTAAAATCATCTACATAGTTCACTTTTGGCTTTACTTCTTTAGGTTTTACCTCTTTAGAGGTAGACACAGATGGTTGCGACCCGCTGTCACTCATTAATGATGCGACAATCCTGTCATTTTGAACATTCGCTGAGTAGGTCATTGTAATAACAGCAGTTTCAACCTCAATAACCTTAATACGAAAGCGGTAATAATCGCTTAACGATTCAAATGAGCCGGTAATAATATACTGAGCGCCTAGCTTTTTACCAATAGCCTGTGCGGAAGCGTCGCTAACTTCTCCTGAATATTGAAATTTCATTTCCTGTTGAATCAGATCAAGCTGGGAGCGGTCTACTACCGTTACCTTCTGCTTATTAACAAAGGCAGATGTTAATTCTTCGATAACATAAGTTGACAGCCGCTCAGAACCGGAACTCATGGATAATATGGCTATTTTGCTGTCTTGTTTAAGTTTGCTTGATAATTCTTTTTCCGCGTTACTGATTGCGGTATCAAGAGTCATCACCGTCTGGGCACATACCTCTTTTGTCCCGAATATCAGCGCATAAACCAATATTCCCATTGTTAAAAACAATTTTTTCATTCCTTTTTTCCTTCTGAATAATTTGAAATTGTCTGGCACGGGTGATTAATTTCATTTGATTATGAGAGGTTAATTCATTGAAAATTTCTCTGATTTCGAATTCATCTACCATACCATATTCCATTTAATAGTATAATAGTACCATTTAATGGAATATGTCAATAGCTTAATAAAAAATCCATTTACAATAATCCGTTATTCCCGGTTGTTTTTAAGTTATTTTTTGTTATTATTAGTTTAAAATATATAATATGAAGGAAAGAATTCGAGCTATTCGCAGAGCTTTGAAGCTTAATCAGAAAGAATTTGCACAACAACTTGGTATGAAAAGTACCTCTCTTTCAATGATTGAACTTGGAGATAACACCCTAACCGAAAAAAATATCAAATTGATATGTATGACATTTAGCGTCAATGAAAACTGGCTACGAACCGGTAAAGGAGAAATGTTCGCCGATGCCTCTCCCTACGAAAAAGAATTTTTTGAAATTTACAACGGCCTGTTGCCCGAAACGCAGAAAACACTATTAAAACTTGCAAAAGACCTGTTGGCAACCCAGAAAAAATTATCAGGCGCATGAAATGGACAACAGTTCAGTACAAAAACGATTGACAAAAAATACTTGTTTTGCATAATCGTATTTATGGGTATTAAGGTAACAATATGAATATTAATAAAGCAGAATTAATTTTATTGGAGCCAACTGCAATTGATGTAAAAGAAGATTCTAATGGTTTCTTTTTTATGATTGGTGATTATAGAGCAAATATTCCTCCTCATTATAAAGCAAAAAACTTTAACGAGCAGGAAATTTTAAGTTTTTTTATAGATAAATTAAGCGATGTTGGCGTTGGAGTTATCGTATGTTTTCTATACGACCTTCTCCAAAAACGAAAGATCAAAAATCTCAAGATAAACAATTATAATGTAAATACAGAAGATGAGATAAAGAAAGCTCTGAAAAATAATGAGTAATTGTATTAAGGATATAAAACAATTTTATTTTAACAAGTATCATGTATTGTTACCAAGTAATGACAGCGTTGATTTAGCAAAAGAATTATGGAATACTTGGGAAACAACAACAGAAGAAACCCGTCCAAATCTTGATAATATTGCTTCTAATTCCGCTCAATTTGAAGAACAATTTTTTCAAGAAATAGTAAAAATTACGGAAAAAATTACAGGAAAAAATTTAATATAGAATATTGCCCGTTTGTTCTTAATGATTATAATTTATCCGCATACAGCGCTGACGATGGATATTTGATATTTGTTGATGAATCTTTTTTTAGAATGTTGTTTTTCCTTACAATTATTTTTATTTACGATGCAAATAATCTTATAAATGAAAATGAGAAAGATAATGCGATTTCTTTTATCAACAGCATTATTGATAATTATTTTCAATATAAAGCATTTGATTTAAGTAAAGATATTACGCCTTTACTTTTGAAAAGAGACTATAAAATAGCGGAATTTGCGAATTATTTTTTCCAGTCACTAAAGATATTTATGATTGCCCATGAAATAAGTCATCATGTTTTAGGCCATACAAAAGGAACTAAAAAAAGGAAGTTAATAATTAACGGACATAATATAGAGATAGAGGAAGACAAGAGAAACAAGCTTTGTGAATTGGATGCAGATGTTTTTGGATATAATATATTTCTTTCGGTTTTGAATACGACAGATGATTCAATAGATTACGCTTATTGTAAATATAAATTTGAATTTGCGCCATTGTTTCTCTTTGATTTATTCGATGCATTGGATAAGATGAACAAAATACAAACTTACGAATACATAACGCACCCAACACCAAAAGAAAGAAAAGAAAATTTATTAAAACATTTTAAGATAGAAGACCCGTCATTTTTATACAAAAATCTCATAACAGTACTTAATCAAAATCTTAATTGTCAATCTTTTTAAGTATCGTAAGAAGCTCAGCGCCTTTCATTGGCTGAACAGGACGGAAATTCCGCCCATCGGGGAGGGATAAAAGTTCCGTCTCAACACAACCCAGTATTGAATCAAAGAAGGGGGAAAGCGCGGGGACATCCGCGAGTGGACTGCGCGGTTTTGTACCTGTCGCATAACGTGCGGAATAACGGGATAACATTCCGCGATCCCCGCGCGCTTCGGCGTACAGATGCCAGATAAAAAAAGCGGCACCGGCGCGTGTTACGGCTTCGTCAGGCTTTGGTTTTGCTACCGGCCATTGAGTTACCGTTATATCCTGGGTGTAGGGAATAAAAGCGCGATCAACAAGGCGGGTAAACAATTCCGCGTCTGTGATATTTCTGCCGCCTGTTATAAACCGCAAAAGCTGAGTTTCGTTTTTTGCAAGAGAAATACAATCGTTCCATGTAATGGTTTCGCGCCCAAGCAAACTGAGAGAACCCGCGTCCACTCCGCTCGCGTTGCGAAGTTCCCAGGCGCGGTCCCTTTCCTGCCCGTAACTGTCTTTGTAAACTTTGTTTATTCCCGAAGAAAACGCAATGTCAAAAGCGCCGACAGCTTCTGAAAATCGTTTTAAATCGGCAAGAGTGTGACCCTTCTCAATGTTAAGCTCTCCGATACCCAAAGACTTTTGGTTAAGCAGAGCCAGTTCTTTTTCTATTATTTCCAGTTTTTTTACAGGATCGCCTTCAAGGCGGACAGATAAAACAACAGCGGGAATAGTTCCGGGTGATGTGGAAATAGACTGACGGTACAAACGCACAGCCTCGCTGTATTTGCCTTCCAGAATGGCAAGCCTGCCTGACCAAGCTATAAGTCTGCCTGAATAGTCAGCGTCAGCGGATCCTTCCTTCTCCATCTGAACAATCAATTCTCTTGCCGATGTGATTTCTTTCGTTTTTTTACGCGCTTCATTTGCGCCAACCGCCTCAAGAGGAACTATCGCTTCTTCAACAGCAGTAAGATTTTTTTCAGTCTTACTCGCCTGAATGTTAATTGTTAAATCTTTCACGGTGGTACAAGCTGAAAAAAACGCCGCTATAACAAATATTATTACCGCTTGAAGCTTCTTCATTTTAATTCTCCGTTATTTGAACTGCCAGCGATATAAACGCCTGTCCATTCCCATGCCAAAAATTTCCGCTTTCTTACCGCCCTGCGCCGGAATAAATAAAGGCCTGCCCCACGCAGGAAGTGGGAATCCTACAAGAGAACGGAAAAATCGCGTATAGGCATAAAGCGCGTTGCCTTCGCCAGTGATATAGATTTCAGGAACTTTATCCCCATCGCTGTCAAAGAATGTTATATAGCCTTCTTCTTTTACGGAAAAACCGGGAATACTTTGACACAGAACTTCACCGTCTAAACTTACTCTGAAAAACATTCCGTCAGATGAAACAAGCCACATAAAATCTCCGTCAAAAATAGGCTGTTGATAAAAAACTCCGTCAAGCGCAAGAGGGAACGGCGGGACAAGAGCCGCGTCTTCATCGTAAACAAAAAACTGCCCAGATTGATTTATAAAGGCGGCATAAACATTGTTTTTATAAGCGAATAACAGCGGCGATCCAAAACCAATGCCAACACTGCCGCCGCCTTCTTCGTCGTCATTTTCTATAGATATTGGAGCAGGCCAATTAGGGAGCGTTCTCCCTTCGCCGTCAAGCAGCCAAATTTCACCAAAGAAACTTTTTGGATAAACTGCCGTATATACTTTGTTTTCTTTTTTGCCGGAAAGTAGCAGGAAAGACGGCGGAGAGCGTAGAGCGGCAGTAAATGAAGTTTCCCAAACGCCTTGTTTGCCGTTTGCATCAACCGAATAAACTTTGCCGTCTTCGTCACAAAGGTAAAGCTTTCCCATAAACGCTATGGGAGCGGAGGAAAGTTGAAGCCCCGTAAGTATCGGGAAACCCTGAACAATTTCCATATTGCCGTCTACAAGCGTTACGCGCCCACGATCCGTAACAACCCAGGCGAATACTGTACCTGCCGTATCTTTTACCGTAACATCGACGGCGGGAATAACCCAATGATTTCCCTGACCGGCAAGTTCATTGGTACTGTTATCTGCAACTTTTAACGAGACAGCGGTATTGCCCGAAGAATAGAATACCCTGCTCTCTTCCCCCTTGCCCGCCCCGTAAATGCGGTTAGAAGGCCTTCCGCCGGCATCCAGCGGATAACCGCTTGCAAGAGTTATGCCGCCGCCTGAACCGGGAACAAGAGACAGAGAAATTTCAACAAGCCCCTTATTAAAGCTCATGCGGGCAAGCCCCTGGCGATAGAGGGATAAAAAGCCGCTAAGGGAGGTATTATTGCGCAGAAAGAAAGGTACTGAAAGATCCAGCGAGTAGTACAAACTAAAAGAGCTTGCAACGTTTTTTCCCCCGGCAATATTGCGCCAGATATCGGTTTTTGGCAGTACGTCGTTTCTTTGCATGGCGCGTAACGCGGCAAGAAGGGCCTCCGCCGATTCGCTTACAAGGAAATAATCTTTGTAGATTGTGTAATAAGGGGACGGTATAAAAATATCCCAGCGCCTTAAAAGAGATTGAAGAAATTCGGGGACTTCAATACGCGGAATACGAACTCCGTCAAGATTTAATCTGACATTCTCATTAAGCGCGGCTGATTTAAAAGCGCGATCAAAAATTCCTTGCCGTTTTTTTTCATCGGCAATTTGAATCATATAAATAGGGTGAGGCCGCCCTTCCAAGCCGAAAGCGGCAAATTCATTTCCCGACCATGAAAAAAGAAGATCGTTCAGCGATAAACCTAAAAGCAGTTTGGAAGAACTGTCCGCAGTCTTAAGCGCGCTATCAAGTCCCTGTGTAAACACAAGAGCGGTCTGATAAATTTCTTCTAACGTGCCTGCGGAAAGTATAGTCGCATATTGCGCGTTTGCGGGAATACGTTCCGCTATGCCCGGAACGCGGGAACGCTGTCCGAGCATTCGGCTTAAATCAGCCTGATTGGATGACAGCGGAGCCGCCAGACTGAATTCAATTTTTTTAGGGTATATTGAAAGTCCCGCTTCTACCTTTGAATCAAATACGACATTTTTCAAAATCGCCGCAATACCCGAGTCTTGATCAGATAAAAGAGAGCCGATAAATTCATTGGAAAGCATAAACGCCGCGTCAAAATCTGAAGGCTTGATAGCTGTAAACGCCTTAGCGTTACCTGAATTTACTGCGGAGCGTGATTCAAAAATGCGCGAATTATCGGTTACAAAGAGCAGGTTGCGATAAGGAGCGATGTAATACGTCTTGTCGCTTAGGCGATATTCAAAACGTGAATTTTTTCCAGCTTGCACATAATAAAGATCAGTGATGTTTACAAATTTTGAAATTGTAGGAAGGATACGCAGTAAGGGGGAGAAAAAACCAAAATCCCACGCTGCTAATAATATTCCAGATTCAGAATCAGAAGTCAACAGGGCAAGTTCCAGATTTCCACGCGCAGCAAGACGCACCATGCCATTCTTAAGGAGACTATTGTCTTTCAATGCTATCAACGCAGAGGCAGTTTGAGCCAAGGCCGGCACATTGGAAATTTCATCAAGAGACTCATGCGTTAAAATCCCGTCAAGCAAACGCACGGGATTGGGTATGCTGAGGCGAAGAACAGCGGAATCGGGAATAACGGAAGCCGCGTTCACTCTGCCAATCAGCGAAAAAGCAGTCCAGCCAATGAAGAGTACCGCAAGAATAATGAGCAGGGTTACTATGAATCTGAGGAACTTTTTAGAAGGGGAATTATTGTTACTCATATAAAAATAGTAAGTTATTATGAAGAAAAAATAAAGCTCGTGTGAAAATGTTACCTGTTCTCAAACATGCTGTTATTCTCAAACTTATAAAATCCTATCAAGATTTCGACTTATCAGATTTAGATTGGTTTTTGGAATCTGACGAGTTTTCGGTAGATTTGGCGAAAACTAACGCCTGTAGTATGCCAAGAATATAATTCTGTTGTTCTTCATTAAGTAATGAAAAGTCTTTACAAACTTTTTCCAGTTTTTCTTCCTGAATCATTCGACCCTCAATAGAATACTCTGTATGTGAGAATATTATACTATTTTGTGAGAATTGTAAATACTCAAATTGTAAATATCAACATTGCATAGTGAGTGTTTTTGTCGTATGATATGGATATGACTATTAGCAAGCGCATAAGACACATACGACAGACACTCAATATGTCGCAGGTAGAATTTGCGAAAGCAATCCATATAAGCAACGGATATATTGCGGAACTTGAATGTGAACATCGAAAAGTCAACGACCGTATTATCCATCTGATTTCGCTGACTTTCGGCGTTAACGAAAAATGGCTAAAAACCGGCGAAGGCGATATGTTTTTTAAAACTTTGGGTGAAAAACTCCAACGTATGGTAACCTTATTTAACGAATTACCTCCCAAATTTCAAGATTATGTAATGCAGCAAATCGAACAGCTTTTGAATGTAACGGCCAAAGAACCCGAAAATTCTGCGGAAATACCGGCGGAATTACCGACGGAAATACCGAATGATCCCCCTGTACAAGCTTGAAAAACTGCCCCGTACCCAAAAACTCAGAAAAATAGCAAAAATTTTTACTATGGCTGAAGCCAAGCTTTCCCATTTCCTGGCAAGTGGCGATTTTCAAGAAGGCAGCCAAGAAAGCGGTTTAATTGCAATCAAAAGCACAGATGTTTTTAACAATCAGGAAACAGCTTTTTTTGCCGATACCGCCAAAATACTGGCAAAAGACGGATTTTTTTCGACAGATGCGAAAAAAGCGATTATCGAGTCAATGGGCATTTTCCAAGCGGCAACAACAACTCCAATCAGCGATTTATCAATTTTTCTTCGCGCATTAAACAACGTCAAGCACATTTTGCTTGCGGAAACCGGGAAAGATCAAGCCGATTGGGATTTTACAGTCAGTGATGGCCGTCTCGATCCACAGAAAAGGCAAATTTTCAAAGGAATGTGGATATACATGGAGGATATTCGCTCCCCGTTCAATGTAGGGGCAATGTTTCGTACCGCAGAAAGTTTTGGCGTAGAAAAAATTATCTTGTCCCCGCTTTGCGCCGACCCTCGTCATAAACGCTCCGAGCGGACGGCTATGGGTTGTGTAGACGTTATTCCCTGGGAACGGCAAGAGCTTTTTCCCGCACCGGAAAATTCGCCAACCGATAATTTTACGGAAACTCCACCAATTTTTGCCTTAGAAACGGGAGGCACCCCCTTAGCGGAATTTCACTTTCCGCGCCGTGGGATTATGATAATCGGTTCCGAAGAATTGGGGGTAAGTCCCCGCACGTTGGCAGCGGCGGACGCTTCGCTGGGGCGGGTGACAATTCCCTGTTACGGAGCAAAAGGTTCGCTGAATGTGTCGGTTGCTTTTGGGATTGCGATTCAGGCTTGGGGAGAGGCTATTGGGGGGAGGTAGGAAGGAAAACTGGAAAAAGTTTGTAAAGACTTTTCATTACTTAATGAAGAACAACAGAATTATATTCTTGGCATACTACAGGCG
>NZ_BDHF01000020.1:0-22250 GCF_054786115.1 Treponema sp. R80B11-R83G3
GTTTCTTTTCCCTTTTTGAACCTTGCCGCCAGCGCACTTGCGGCGGCGCGGGTTCCGCCCGCCTCTTTCAATTTTTCTAAAAGGGAAACTATTTCATTATCCGGCACACTTAAAAATTCCGCTAAAGTTGACGTTTCAACCGCGCTTAAATCAATTCCGGCTTTAATCCCCTTTTCCCGGATTTTATACGCTGAAACATTAACGGATATATAAGCCGGTGTTTTTGATAATTGCGCGGCAATTTCCTTTTGTTTCATTGTTTCCGTTAGCTGAAATATTGCCGCCTCCCGTTCTTGCGCGGTTAAATCTTCCCGCTGGATGTTTTCAACTAATTGAATCGCCAGTTTATTGCCGGTTATTACTTTAGCGTCAATTTGCGTAAAATCTTCGCCTAAAGAAACAAGATATTCATGCGCGGCGCGGCGGCGGTTTCCGGCGGTGATTTCATACATTTTTACGCCGTCTTTTTCCCCGCTTAATTTAACGTTAATAGGTTGCAATAAACCCATTGTTTTGATTGACATTGCAAGGTCAATCACATCTTGCGGCCACTCGCCCTTTTCATTAGGGCTATACTTTGCTTTTTCCCGGATGTTTCCGGTGTCAACAATTTGCGCAAGGCTAATTTTTATAGTTAGACTTGCCGCTTCCATTTTAGGCATTTGACTCCTCCTTATTAGGCTTTAATAGAATGTTTGTAAAATACAATTCAGGCAAAAAATCACTCCGTTTTTGTACCATTTGTATATATTTACAACCGCGTCTAAAATATCGTGAAAATTTAACTCTTGTCATTGGTTCTTCCCCAATCTTTTCAGTATATTTTAGATAACGCTCATATACAGATTTAACCGTTGTAAAACTGCCGTTCTTTCTTTGTATGTTGTCTTTAACAAAAAGAGACAGATCATTTTCAATTATCGGCTTGCGTCTTTTCAGTATATTTTTTATATCTATAAAAAACACAATGGAATAATAAACGCACCCCAAAGTTAGCGTAAATGCGATTAAAACGAAAAATAATAAAAATATTATTTTCATACTTTGCCCCCTGTTACAACTTGAATAAGAAACCCCAGCCGATTTTTTACCGTTGTTTGTATGACATAATTTTTTATGTCATTTGTCAGCCGTTTCAATGTTTTTATATACGGAACCGGCTTTTCAATTAGGAATTCTTTGAACTCGTTTTGATACATTTCCCATATACCGGGGAGGTTAGTTTTTTCGTTGTATGCGTTCACGCATATATAGGTATCAGTTTCAACCCCGCTTTGTTGCAATGTTTTGAAAAACAATTTTGACGCTTCGAAATCAATCCTTGAACACGTTCCGGGAATGATTAAGGTATCAGCGGCAAAAACCGCGTTCCGGGTATGAACCCCCCAAAAGCCCGGCGGGTCGATTATGATATAATCATATTTTTCCTTTAGCCCGGATCGTTTCAGCGCGTTTTTTAGGCTTAAATCCATGATGTTATTTAACAGGCCGTTATTCAGATTTCCGGGGATTATGTCAATGTTTTCAGCGGCGTTATAAACGCCCTTGAATTCATCCCATGCTCCGGTTAAAAAATCTAAAGATGTTACATCCTTAAAAATCACGCCGAAAATCTGGCTAATTGCACAATTAGGATCAAGGTCTATGACTAAAATCCTAAAACCGTTAGCCGCTAATATTGCGGCTTGATAGGCGGCTAGTGTTGTTTTGCCGGTTCCGCCCTTCCAGCTTGCGTTAGTAATCACTTTTCCCATAAATAATGGCTCCTTATTATTTATTCCGCTTCTATATATAACTTTTTACAGTTATTGCAAGTAACTGACAAACCGGGCTTGCCCCATATATTATTGTTGCAAGCGCAAGTATATTTTGTTTTTGAACGCGATTTTTTACCGGGTATTTTTGAACCGTCAAAAAATACCGGGTTAGTCGCGTATTTTAATTTTTTATTTTTTAAGCGTTTATACGCTTCTATAAAAAGGCCGCCGGGAATAATATAATCGCTCATTCTTTGCCCCGTTTTTTTTCCGCCTTCCCTGCCGGTACTTGACGGCATAAGGCCGATTTCTTCCATTTTGTCAGCCCATTGTTTATTGTGATAACCAGCCCTTGAAATTTTGCCAAAATCCCTTTGCCATAAATGAACCATTTCATGTACTAGTGTTTGTTGCCATTCTTCATCCGGGCCGTCTAAACATTCAGGATTTAAAGTTATTTCATGGATATTTTGTTCATCATCTTTTATTTTATTTTTCCACCGCGCCGGTGAAAATGAACCTGTTGCCTTTTTGCTTTTTTGTGTTATGATTATACAGTCAGCTAACGTTCCCCCGAAAAGCTCATTATTATAATATTGATACAACTCGTCAAACAGTTGAAATTGTTCCCTTGTTATCATTTTTTCAGCCCTTTTTTGTAAAGTACGATACAAAAATCATGGTTCAACCTCTATATTTCTTGCCATTTCAACTAACGCTAAAAGTTGAAACAAGGTAACTTTTCCCCCTTCAATATTTTCTAGGATTACTTTGCCACATTCAACCCATTGATCAGCGGTATATTTTTGGCAACTTCTATTTGTCCGGTTCATATTAGGCTCCTTAATATATGAAATAAAATGTTAGCCGCTAGGCGGCTTTATCTAAAATGGCACATCATCCTTTTCCGGCGCGGTTGCTTTTCCTTGCGGAACATCCGCGCCGCCGTTTTCCCCTTTAGGCGATTGCAACAGGTGCAATTCATTGACGTTTAACTGCACTCCGTTATGCTTAACGCCGTCTTTATCTTCCCACGCGTTTTGTTCTAATTCAGCGGCAATGGCAACCTGTTTTCCTTTTGTCAAATACTTTGACATTGACTCGCCATATTTGCCCCACAAAACGCAATTAAAGAAACTGGGCTTTTCTTGCCTGTTGCCGTCTTTATCCTTCCATGTTTTATTTATGCAAATAGAAAATTTGCATAATGGAGTTCCGTTGTCTAAACGTTTTAATTCAGCCCCCCCCCGTTAAACGGCCTATTCCTATAAAATGGTTCATAGTAACTCCGTTAAATCAATATTTGTTTTTACTCTTAATATTTCCAATTCTTCTTTACTTGGAAAAACCGTTAACGGCGCACAGTCTCCTGCGTTTAAAATTGATAACATCAGTCCATCATTTATGTGGGTGTAAGAAATTGAAAAAACCATGTCAAGATTTACAAATTGGTCACCTAGCCATATAAAATTCATAATTACGCGCTCCTCCTTAAATATTTTTCCGGCAGTTTAACCTTCCATTTTTCCGCATAGGCTTTTAAATCGCTATCCGATATATTAAGCCAATCAATAACATTATTTTTATGCCAACATTTCCGCCCGCCTATTAACTTTGAATTGGTTCCGCAACACGGCTGGAGTATTAAATCATTTTTGTAGCTTGCTAACGCGCCGCCGCCTTTTAATTTTACGGCGGCCTCCAGCGTCAACCATTCCGGAATATCATCATATTTTGATTTTGCAGTTACCGTTTCTGCCAACTGATTAAACGCGAGGGTTAATTTTGCCAATTCAATCTGGTGGCCCTGCAACAATAATTCTTCTTTGCGTTCAATCATACGCTCATCCTTAAAAACTGAATTCGGTTTATTACCCACGATTCCAAAACCACGATATTGCGTTTTATTTTGCACGGTTCCCCGCCGCTTTTTTTGAATGCCTTAAAAAAAGAAACATTTGAAATAGCGGTTTCGATGGACGCGGAAAAAAGTGAAGGGTATTTAATCCCGGAAACATAAACCGGCGCGGAAAAGCCGGGTTTAATGATGTTTGTCATTGATGGTCTCCTCGCCGGGCAGTACATCCATGCTAACAAAAGAAGATTCCCATGATAGCGGATTCTTGGAGTCAATCAGCGTTAAAACGCCGTTTATTTCATCCAGCCGGGATCGCGTTATTTCCGTTAAATATTCCCTTGCACGCCCGTCCATTTTGTTTTCGTTTTCCAATTCACTGAATTTTTTTATTGAGTTTTCAAGGTATTTCCGGCGTTTAAAACAAAGGTCTTTTATCTTGTCAAGTTTTGTTTGTTTTTTTGCTGTCTTATCCATTGACGGCCTCCTTCAATGCGCCCATCGGGGCCGGGTTCCGGTCGGCGTATTGCGGGCCGGAATTGGTTAAAAACTCAATCATCCGCTTTTTGGTGCTTTCCTGTATGTGCAAAATCAGGTTTGCATGAGCTACAACCTCTGCTTGGTGTGACGGTTCCAATTTTTCAAAAACGTCAAAAAACTTCTTTTCTTCAATGTTCATTTCCACAAAACCTCCCCAAATATCTGCTATTGATAAATAATATCAGAAAATGAAAATAATGTCAAGTCTAAACTGAAAAAATATTGACTTTTTTTCAGTTTCTGATAAAATAAAAATATGAGTGAAATAGGGGAAAGAATAAAAATTCTTCGTAAAGAAACGGGCTTAAAACAAGGCGATTTTGCTAAACGGTTAGAAATATCGCAAAGTTTATTGTCGGGTATTGAAAACGGTAATGAACCTTTATCAGATCGAACTAAAAAAATAATCTGTTTTGAATTCAATGTCAATGAAAACTGGTTATTAAATGGCATTGGCGGAATGATAAGGGTTATGGAAAAGCACGAGGAACTATTGGCAGTTTTTAGAAAATTAGAGCCGGAAGGTCAAAAAGAGGTTCAAAAATACGCCGATGAAAGGCTTGAATTACAGAAATTTAGGGAAGATGTTAAAAAAGCATGGAATGACGGGTTAAAAAAAGCCGCAAAAGGGGAAAAAAGGGCATCTAAAAATGAATGAATTGGCAAAAATAGCGCATTTTTACTTTGAGAGAAACCCTAATAACATCCGTATTATCGAAAAGGGCGATTCTAGGTGGTTTGTTGCCGCCGATGTTTGTGACTTTCTGGGAATTAAAAAATCAGGGCATACTTTTTCAGATATACCCGAAAATGAAAAGGGGTGGTATATTATACCCACCCTTGGCGGTTCTCAAAAAATGCGTATTGTCAACGAGGCTGGTTTATACCGGCTTGTTTTTAAATCACGCAAGCCGGAGGCTAAACGCTTTCAAACATGGGTTTTCAGCGAGGTTTTGCCGTCTATCCGCAAATACGGCGTTTACAGGGCGGCCCAGCCTAAAATATGGACGTACCGGGGCAAGGAATACACGTGGGCGGAATGGGTAAACGTGAAAAGGGCGGCGTATTTTAAGAGGTTCCCTGACGCGACAGAAGGGGAATTTTTGGCAACTTTGCCGTGTTAATGGCTTGTGGTATGCTGAAAACAGGGTTATAATTTTTTTATGAGATTCAGAAAATCAATCAAAATAGCTCCCGGTGTTAAGTTAAATGTTTCAAAATCCGGCATTTCCGGCACTTTTGGGGTAAAGGGCGCATCCGTAAACGTGGGCAAAAACGGCGTTTTTGCTAATACCGGTATTCCCGGAACCGGGATTTATGACCGGCAAAAAATAGGCGGTTCCGCGCCGGGCGCGGATGATAATATAGAAGAAACCGGGGAACCGGGCGACGCTATTATCGCCGCCATAAAAGCCCGGAAATCCGCCCCTGCCCATGTCGCCGCCGATTCCCCGCCCATAGATACAGCCGCCGAATCGAGCCAAATTTTTACTTTAATTTTCAATTATTCCCCCTTTCATATTCCGCCTGTCTAGGCTCGACACACGTTTTATAAAAGACGTGTATCGCCCGTTTTTTATCATAGAATCCCTTTTGATAGAATTCTTTTATAATCGTTCCGTCGGGGAACTTATAAGACAAAGTCCAACCCGTAACATGAGGGTCAGAAACTTTTTTCCCGCCCTTAATAGAAGTCTTTTTTATCATTTCCCTGACGGCGACATTTGCCTTTTTTATAACCAATGGCGGTCGACCGCCCCCCCTGCCGTTTTCGATTGCGGTTTCAGCCTTCCGCTCCGTCTTCGCCGACCCGCCCTTTTTTCCGATTTCCGCCAAATACTTTTTAACCGCTTCGTTCATAATTTCCCCCTTATCCCAAATCGGCGGCTTCGCCGTTTTGCAATGTAAAAAATTCGCTAGACCCCCATCGCCCTGAACGCTCCCAGTATAAATCAAAGGGCGTTCCGTCTTCGGTTATCGCCGGACTCCAAAATATACCTGGCTTTTTTGTTTCTTCAGGCGCTCCCATTGAAAATAGCGTTTTCCCGTCAAAGGGGAAATAAACATTTTCGTTTTCCAATTCGTTAAATGTATATTCAATATTCATAATTTACCCCCCTGCCTTAATTAATCGCCGACCAAACGTCGATAAATTTCGTGTTATAAATAATCGGTTTTCCGATTATCTTTTCGATTGCCTCGACCCCGGCGTTTATCGCATCGGATAACGTCTTATCCTGTCCCGGCGTAAAGACCTGCTGACCGATTTCAAAATTTCCGTCCTTGTTTGCGAAGGCGAAAGCCTTTGAATTTCCTAATGCCGGAGCGTTAAAATAAATCCTTTTCGTTTCGCCCTTTTCCCATTTACCTAATTTAACTTCCATTACAACCCCCCGCTGTTTAACAGCTTATAATATAAATATATCCCAAACCGCTTGGGTTTGCAAGCCTTTTTATAAAAAAGTTTTTAAAAAAGATCATTTTTTTTCAAATACCGCTTATTGCTTGTATAGTAAAATGGGAAAAACAGGGGTAAATTTGGGGTTTTGGAAGGTCAATAGGGAGGTCAATAAGGGTTCAGCGGCGCGGGGGTTAATAAAAAGGTCAATAGTTATATATGCCGATAATTGACTATATTTGATAGTTTCTATATAGTTTCTTCTATATATTATTGTATTTGTTTATACATAAGGGCTTAAAAACGGTTCGGGACCAAGAGGTCCCCGGTTCAAATCCGGGTTGCCCGATAAGATAAAAAATAAGATATAAATTTTTAAAGAACGGATTATATTAAAATTTTTAAATAAAAGACGGATTTGAAACGGAGCGCTCCTGTGATAATGCTAAGGCGTAAGCCTTGACCAATAAATCCGGCGCAGGAACCTCAACCGAGACCGCAGGTCGAAGGTTCCCCTATTGACGCGCCGGGGAGCGCGTAGGCGGGGGTGAAGGGAGCTGACAGGATGTCAGCGACCGGAACCCCAAATCCGGGTTGCCCGAGGAATATGTCAGCGGCTGGAACCTCAGATTCTGGTTGCCCGAAGTCCCCTTAAATATATGAAATTATGGAAAACAAGCCAGAATAGAAGATTATCAAGTTTAAAGCGTCTTAATGTTCAAAGAATATAAAATTTAACGCAATCAGGTAATTAATAATAAAATATACTAATATTATATATTTTATCAAACAAACTATTTATCTATTATTTTAAAATCATAAATGTCATAATGATCTATTTTTGATAAATTAGATTTTTCTTGATATATTATTTCAAAAAACACAACAATATATTTTTTGGGATTTATTGAAAGTGGCATATACCAACCATTTTCATTTGCAGAGTCTTTTTTGGCAAGTTTTTTATTTTCTTCTTTGGCTTTGTCATCTTTTATTAGTTGTAAAAGTTGCTTATAATAATTTATTGAATTTGGCTGAAACATATCAACCCACTTGCAAATCTTATTAAACGCATATCCTCTATAACGGAAAATATCTTTTTTATATGTATTACGAAGGAAACAGCTAACCTCGTCCTGTAGCATTTACACCATAGCCCTCCAAAATGTGATCAAGCTCGTCATATGACAAAAGGGCAGTTTCTTCTATTTTTATATCGGAAGATAAATCTTTCGGCACCATAAAATACAGCTCATTATCTATTTCTTCCCTGCGTTTTCGGATGCAATCTTCAGTTACTCTGAACGCATCGGCAATTTCTTTATTTGATTTATCTTTCCATAATATGAACCGCTCAGTAGGGACAATTAAGTTTGCCGCAAAATAATCTGCTACTTCTTCAGTAATAATTTCTGATATTACTTCATAAATAGCGTTACTTATTTCTTGATATATGGATAGTGCTGTTTCATTGGAAATAAACTCTTTTGGTTCAGCAATATATTTTGTCATTATTTCTAAAACATTTTTTCCTATTTTTTCAAAAACAATTTTTTCTGTTTTCTCAGAAACAGCTTTGCCAATTAATCCAGATATAAATTTACCTAACTCTTTTGAGGTAGCTGTTGCTATTAGTTTATTTGGATATTCAAAAGTATTTTCTTTATGAATCTTCCAGATTTCTAATTCGGGATTAGACATAGATCGTGCCGCTTCTTTTTCGGTAAATAAGAAATGAAAAATCTCATGTGCTATTGAAAAACGTTGTTCTCCAGGGGTATCTTCTTTATTTACGAGAATTATTTTACCTTTAAGCCGAGCATGTTTATAATCAACATCTTTTGGGGCAACCTTTTGAATTTCTGTAAGCCCTAAATTTTTTGCTATAGTTTCTATGTCTACAAGCGGGTTTTTTGAAAAAAAAGCATTGGTATCTTCTTCTAGAATATGATCAGTATTTTTCTTGACAAACGAAAAAAGCTTAAAAAGATTCTCTCTTTGTGATTGAACATTTAATTGTTGTTCATTTTCTTTAGATAAAGTGTTTATCATTTTTTTCCTTTGCTCCCATATAGGACGCTTTTATATAAGGGCTTATATATTCCATTCTCCACAGAATTTTTTTATAACTGTGGCTCTTTTCTTCTTATATTTATTATATAACAAGTATAATAAAAATCAAGTAGGGATATATGTGGATAATAGTGCACTTTTTGGGTTTGTTCTCATGTCTTGGTTGGGAAAATTTAATCAGGATTGATCCAGCCCCACTATTCGCTTGCCGTATTAGATAAAATAGTTAAATTATTATTTTAAATGTATTGATAAAAACCTATCGTTAGGTTAATATTGATGTATGAAAAAAAGAAATAATTTATTATGCCCGCACTGCGGAAGGGTGATAAATGCTGGAGCTTTATTAGGTTCTGTAAAATCAGAAAAAAAAGCGGTAAGTTCAGCAGAAAACGGAAAGAAGGGTGGTAGACCTAAAATTACGACAATGACAGACCTTTCAGTTAATGCGATGAAAAACGGCAAATTACAAAATTAATAAATATTTTACAGAGTCCGCACAAATCCGCTCTATCCCCCTTGATTTTGTTTAGCGGTAATATCCGCATGGCAATCTTTACATAACATCTGACAATTACCGATTACATCAAATGGTGACAGACACTTTTGCGCCATCATAATGTATAACAGTATGTTATCTTTTTCCTTGTTTGACTCTAAGGCCACCCCTGCAATTTACAGGGATGGCTTATTAGAATTTAGGTGTCAAACACAGATGCATTTACGTCATTGGATTTCCTTTTTTAAAAATTAACTCCTTTAATCGCAGTAACACCTTCTACTTTATAGGTGGGGAATGTTCTTCTAAATTGACGTTCCCCTTCATCTTCTGCTGCCATTTGCGTTGAAGTTCTTACTGTATATGTTATTTGCCGCCGTGTTGAATCATTCGGAGTTGAATAGTAAACAAACACAATCCAATTCAATTCCGTACTCGAACCGCCACCGCCGCTGCCACCGCTTGAACCAGACGATGAGTTGTCATAATAAGATGGACTGCTTTCCGTGCTTCCCAGCGCCAGTACGATAAAACCAATAATTAATAAAATAAGCAATATATGCTTAACATTTTTTTTCATCATTTTGTATCCTCCTTCTGATGAAAAAGTTAAAAATTATACCTTCTGTCAAGGCAACGCCTGACATGGTAAGAAGGTCTAAAAAATCAAATGTGCCGGGAACTATGTTAAAATATTGCCCTGTATTCCAGACAGCCGCTATGATGTAAAATGCTGCAATATATACATCTTGGGTTTTTGGCTGAAATAACCATACGCCGCGCAGTAAAAATATCCCCGACAATAGCCATAAAAAATCAGGACCGCTATATACAAATACAGCCGTTAAAACATTTTTTTCATTTATTGGGATTCTGCACATATCCCAGAAAACAGGTTTTGGAAAGAAATTCCATATCAACAGATTTGGATCTCTGAATAATGGATATATTAACGCTCCAATCGCCATAGAGATGCCAGCAAGAATGAAAAATATGTTTCTCATTAAACTCCTTCCGTAGTTTAAACTCGTTGCGGAGAATTTATGGATAATAAAAAAATATCTGTAGCCGGTAGCAACTACAGAATATGATTACAGTTTTTTTAATACTCTTGAAAGTTACATTTTGTCACTTTTTCGATAGGACATCTTGCTTGTTTGTATTGTGTCCGTGTTTGTTCACTGGTAGTTTTTGGAAAGCTAAAGCTCAACTTTTGAACAGTGCCATCCTTTAGTTCAACAAGAACATCAAAATTTTGAGCAGATTTTCCTGAATAAGTAGCAAGTACCTGGTCTCCCATTTTGCTGATTGTTACTTTGCCATCCTTAGGATCCTTGCATTGTAGTATTTCATCAGCAAAGATCGAACCAACTGCAAAAAAAACCAAAAGTACTAATGCAATACAAATTGCTTTTTTGTTCATAAAAGCCCTTCCTTTCTTAAAAAACAAGTTAAGATTAAAACGCCGTCTGCGCCAACAAGTTGGCGATGCCACCGGAACGCCGCTCAGCAATATTTCCTTGTTTTCCCGAGGATTTACCCCTCGTTGTTAGTATTTCCCGCCCATACGGGCAGGATTATCAAAAAGCCGGAAATCGGCATTTTTGTAAAAATTTGAATAACGTCTCGTAAGCTTATAAATTCCGCAATTTATACATAAGCCGTAGCCTATATAGTATACAGGCATAGGCTGTTTGTCAATAGTTTTTGGGCTTGTTTTAATAAAAAAGTGGGTAAGGAAAGGTATTTATAGATGCAAGAGCAAGAATTAAAGGAAAAAGTAGGTAAAAACATCAAATTTTTTCGCTTCCGTAAGCAGTTATCACAGGCAGATTTGGCTGAAAAAGCCCATATTTCTATAACTTCCCTTTCAGATATTGAAAGGGGAAATAATTTTCCACAAGCTAAAACGCTCTGTAATCTTGCCCAAGCCCTTGATGTCGAAGTTTGGGCGCTTTTCAAGGGCGAGGGAACAACCGATGATCAAAATTCCGTGCTTGAGCATATTTCTGAGGATTTTTCTAAACATATAAATATTGCCATAGATACAGTCCGTAAGCAGTACATTACTTATAATGGATCAAAATGATTTAATTGTGAAAATTCTCAATTAACCTTTATGAAACAATCTGTCAACTAACAGCCCTAAAAACCTAAAAACTTTACCCTCTCTTTGTCCGTATTTTTTAGAAAAGTCTCCCGCAGCTTTGTGAAGCGGATAAGTGCCGTATTTCTTTTTCAAGAAATCCCAGTGTTTTATTATCCACACATAAAGATCGGCTTCCGTTCTTCCGGGAAAATGGACAAGCAGCCATTGTTCCCTGATTATCTTTATTACGGGGTTATACACATTATTGTACCATGATACAAGGGCGTTGTTAAAAGGTATCTCCTCTTCGATATCCTCGTTTAAGTAGTATTTATGGACAAGTATGTGATTGTAAATAACGTCATAACGTCCGGGGGAGCTGAAATTCATATCCCAGTAGTCAGTTAAATCGCCGAATAGCGTCTCGCTGTAAAAAATATTTTTTTCATATTTGATAAGTTCGGCTGTTAATTCTTCCGTAGTCATTGAGGGATGTATATTTATCTCAGTCGTAAGACTGATTACTTCCGCGTCGATAAATTCAACGCCTTGCATTTTTGCGACAGATACGCGGTGATTGCCGTCTCGGACAAAATAAACTCCGCCAATTTCATACAGGAGGATTGGGGGAAGAGTTATATCCCTGATATGCGCTTCGTCAACTCTTTGCCAGCGTTGGCGCATATGATCTTTGCGCGGAAGAAAATATTTATTAAAATCGTGGTAACGGCCTTCGCTGCCGACAATCAATTTTATCGGCACCGTCTGGCTTCCCATGTATACTTCGTTTTTGGGCTTTAGTATGCCCTTAACATCGTTAAACGAAAGAAGTTTGTCACGATCCGTATTTAAAAAATTCTGTATTTGCGATAACATCGCCTTTCCCCTCGCGCGGGAAAAATCGGCGTAAGCCATCTGCGTTACTATGTCACTTGCCATTTTAATCTCCCAAATCTATAACATAATGGCTGTAAGCGTTAATCACCGTCGTATCATTCCATTTTGTGCTGCGAATATCGTTTAAATCATATAAATGAATATGGCCATGTACAAGATACTTTGGTTTAAATACCTTCATAAACCACAAGAAAGATTTAAAACCAAGATGGCACTTGTCGTTTTTATCGTGAACGCCTTTTGGCGGAGCGTGGGTCAGAAGAACGTCCAAAAAACGACCGTGTACAATACGGTTCCAAAAAAGTTTTGGTATTATTTTTAATATCTCAATATTCATTTCAAAATTTGTAAATTGATTGGGGCCATTATTGTAACGCATGGAACCGCCAAAACCGGCTACTATAAAATTCCCCTCTTTTTTAACTTTTGAGCCAAGATAAATGGCGCCGCAGCCTAAATATTCCCTGACTTCCTGTAACATCAGGATATTCCAGGGTTTTTTATAGTGGCGCAGTTCCTCGGTATGGTGGTTGCCGAAAACGAAAAATAAGGGCTTATTTAAGCTGGAAATGATAAAATCGAGGTAATCCAGCGGCAAATCTCCGGCGGAAAGAATCAAATCGACATCCCCAAAACGCTCTTTTATCCGGGGAGAGTAGATTTGAGGGTCAATTTGGTCGGAAATGCACAGTATTTTCAATACAAAGTCCTTTTTTGTCGATATTTATATATGATATATTACCAATAATAATGTATTATATTGAATATAGGAAGGGAAAGATGACAAAAAAAATTATTTTGATTTGGGTGTTATTATTTTTTGCCGGTCTTTGCTACGGGCAGTCGAACTTCGCGAAGGGTGAAGAACTTTTGATGAAAAATCAGCCTGCCCAGGCGGAGAATTTCCTTATTCGCGCGATTTCCGATGATCCCGGTAATCCTGTCGCATATATTTATTTAGGCATTGTATATGAGCAAATTGGCAGGGCGGAAGACGCCATATCTATTTACAGGCGGATTTTACCGTCTGCGGGAAATTTTTCAGCCAATGTCGCGAATAATCTGGGTAATGTTTATTTTCAAAAGGGAAGTATTGACACGGCCGAACAGTACTATACTCAGGCAATTGGTTTTGATTCGGGTTATCCCAACGCGTATCTTGGCAGGGCGAACACCCGCATTAAAACTGGGAATTTGAAAAACGCTATTTCTGATTACGAACAGTATTTGCAGTTGGATCCGCGTTCTTCACAGCGGGCAAAAATTGAACAGCTAGTAAACTTAATTAAAACGGAAGCCGCCGCGGCGGAAATGAAAAGGATCATGGCTGAAGAAGAAGCGCGAAGAATTGCCGAAGAAAGGCAAAGACTTTTAGATTCAGTTTCCGCTTCACTTCAATCGGTTGCCGATTCCAGCAAGGGACTTTCTTCCGGTACGGAAAGCGTTGAAAATTATGACGGTGAATTTGAGTTAGAATAAAAAGCAATATAAGGGAGGGAATATAAATGACGCAAAACCAGAAAAAAATTCTTTTAATTTCGGGCGGAGCTTTGCTTGTTCTGCTTGTTACGGGGCTGATACTTTTTTTGACGCTCCGTAATAAAAGCGCGGATGATGCCGATATTTCAAAAAACGGCACTGACGCGAGAAGAAGTAATATACTTAAACTTGCCAATACTTACGCGCAAAGCGGGGAATATGACAGGGCGTTAGATCTTCTTGACGGCCTCTTAATTGATAATCCCGATGATGAAGACGCCATCGCGCTTCAACGCGCCATACTAAGCATGGATCGCGGCGGCGGCGGAAATGGCAACGACAGGACGGATGCCCTTCTTGAGGCTCAGCGCAGATTTCTTGAGGAGCAGCAGCGGCAAAACGCCGCTCTTGCTTCCAGTATTCAAAGAGCGGGAGCAGACGCGTCCTCTAAATCGGCTGCGGAAGCGGAGGCCGCAGCGGAGCGAAAGGCCGCAGCCGAGGCTGAGCAGGCCAGAAAAAAAGCGCAGGAAGAAGAGCTTGCAAAAGCAAGCCGTGAAATGCAGGAAATAATGCGAAAGGTAAATAACCTTGTCGCTGACGGCAAAGCAAAACTTGTCGCCAATGATCTGCATGGGGGAACGCAGTTATTTAATGAAGCGAGAAAATTAATCCCGCCAAGTGAAACGCGCTTTGACGCTCAAAAACTCTCTGAAATGGCTGACGCTTATTATGATTTCAGCACAAGGAATACCAATAATAACTCCGGGCGTGAAGCGGGTAACCACGCGTCGCAATTGGCAAGTGAAGCTATAACAAAAGATCCCACTCAGGCGCTGCCGCATTATGTTCTTGGACGTATCGCGCGTGACGCTAATCAAACTGAAAAAGCGATAAACGAGTTTAGGGAAGCGGCGCGTCTTGATGCTTCAAATTTCATGTACTTCCATGATTTGGGAAGGATGTTGTTTATAGCGAAACGTTATTCGGAAGCAAGGGACAGTTTTCAGTCGGCGACAAAAATTAATCCGCAGTTTGAAACGTCGTGGTACAATCTTGGCGGAACGTTACGCGCCTTAAACCGTCTTGACGACGCGCTTGCCGCGTATAGGCAGGCTGTTGAGATAAAAGCCGATTATTCCGCCGCGCACCGTGAGATAGGCAGGCTTCTTTTGGCAAAAGGGGATACGAATGGCGCGATTAAATCATTTACAAGCGCGTTACAGTACAATCCCAACGATTTCAATACAATGTGCGAATTGGCCGCCGCGTACAGTCAGGCAGGCAACTATACGGAAGCGGAAACTATCTTTACAAAGGCGATGAAAAATAACCCGTCTGATCCACAGACAAATTACAATATGGCGGTAGTAAAGCTGGAACTTAAAAAAAATACCGAAGCTCTAAATTTCGCGAAGTTAGCCGTAGACGCGAGTCCTTTAAACGCGGTTTATGTGTATACTTTGGGGCTTGCCTGTGAAGCGCTTGGCGCTTTTGATCAGGCCGTCGCCGCGTATAAAAAAGCCGCGTCTTTGGACGCTAAATACCTGCGTCCCAGAATTAATCTTGGCAGTATATATCTTGCCAACGGAAATTTTGCAGAAGCTATTTCATGGCTTAACGAAGGTTATACAATCGATTCTTCTAACTTTGAGGTAAACAACAATTTAGGCGCGGTTTACGCGAAACAGGAAATTTGGTCTTCCAGCATTATCTATTATGAGCGCGCATTGAATATAAGGCCCAATGATTCAGTAGTGCGCCTTAATCTCGCGCGCGCCTATACTGGATTGGGCGATCTTCAAAAAGCGCAGAGCGCCTATCAGGCGGTGCTTCGCGTGGCGCCTGACAATTGGGACGCCATGTATGAGCTTGGAATGACATGCGTATCTCTTGGGCAGAACGCGGACGCGAAACGTTATTTGCAAGACTTAGTTAGCCGAAACCCCAATTATTCCGGCAAGGCGGAAGCGGAGAGGATTCTAAGAAGCCTATGAACGCCATAATTACGGTTGTAGGGACGGACAAGGTTGGAATAATAGCGAAAGTTTCCGCGTTTTTGGCGGAGCGGAATATTAATATCGAAGATATTTCTCAGACCGTATTAAGCGGAAACTTTGTAATGATGATGATGATAAATTTAAGCTCCTGTTCAAAAGCGCTGGAAGAAATAAAGAAAGAACTTGCATCTCTTGGGGATACGTTAAATGTAAGCATAAGTCTTATGCATGAGAAAGTTTTTTCCGCTATGCATAGGATATAGATTTGAAGAAGAATTCTACCACGAACCACACGAACACCACGAACTTTTTGCACATATCTTGTCGTTGTTCGTTTAGTTCGTGGTAGAATAGAAAAGGATATTATGTTATTTACGCCGTTTGAAATAAAAGAAACAGTAGATATGTTTATGCGCTACAAGTTGGACATACGCGCTATAACGCTTGGCGTCTCTCTTTTGGATTGTATAAGTTCTACGGGAGATGTTACGCGAAAGAAAATACGAGAAAAACTTTTGCGTGTCGCCGGTCCGCTTGTTAAAACAGGCTGTGATATTGAAACTGAATATGGCATTCCGATAATCAACAAGCGCATCTCCGTTACGCCAATTTCACTTATTGCCGCATCATGCGAGGAAGATAATTATACGCCGTTTGCTAAAACGCTTGATGAAACCGCGAAAGAACTTGGCGTTGATTTTATCGGCGGCTTTTCCGCACTTGTTCAAAAAGGGATTTCATCGGGCGATGAAAAACTGATTAGGTCTTTGCCAGACGCGCTTTCCGCGACTGAAAGAACGTGCGCTTCCGTAAACGTCGCCTCTACAAAGAGCGGCATTAACATGGACGCGGTGCGTCTTATGGGTGAAATAATTAAAAGAACAGCCGAAGCGACTGCGGACAAATCCGGCATCGGTTGCGCTAAACTGGTTGTCTTTTGTAACGCGCCCGAAGACAATCCCTTTATGGCGGGAGCTTTTCACGGGGTAGGGGAGGCGGAGAGCGTCCTAAATGTGGGAGTTTCAGGTCCTGGAGTTATAAAAGCCGCAATTGAAAACTGCCGCGAAATGAGTTTTGACGCGTTAGCTGACACTATCAAGAAGACCGCTTTTAAAATAACGCGAATGGGCCAGCTTGTAGGGTTTGAAGCCGCGAGCCGCATAGGAGTCCCCTTCGGCATATTAGACCTTTCACTTGCGCCGACTCCGGCGGTAGGGGACTCTGTAGCGCGAATACTTGAAGAAATAGGCCTTGAAGCCGCCGGTACCCACGGAACGACTGCCGCCTTGGCGATGTTAACCGACATGGTAAAAAAAGGCGGCGTAATGGCGTCTATCCATGTAGGCGGCTTTTCCGGCGCGTTTATCCCCGTCTCTGAGGACGAAGGCATGGTGGCGGCAGTCAAAAGCGGCTCCCTCTCCCTTGATAAACTGGAAGCGATGACCTGCGTCTGCTCCGTAGGGCTGGACATGATTCCCCTCCCCGGCGACACTTCGTCTGCGACAATAGCCGCAATTATCGCCGATGAGATGGCAATAGGCATGGTAAACAACAAAACAACCGCAGTGCGCGTAATCCCCGTCCCCGGCAAAAAAGCCGGCGAATGGGCGGAATTCGGCGGCCTTTTAGGAGGCTCCCCGATAATGGCGGTTAACTCCGCAAAAAGCGACGCTTTTATTAACCGTGGGGGAAGAATTCCTGCGCCTATTCATAGTTTTAGGAATTAAGAGAGAAGATTTCACACAAAGAAGAATCAGGGGTTTTTGTCCTAAGGTAAAACTTGAGCTACACGATAAGATTACGAACAAGAATCCCCTCTTCCCCCTTCTTTGTGATCTTCTCGCACTGTCGGTCACTTAAAGGTACCCTTACTTTTATTACAGACAGCGGCATTTATTGGTGCTCTCGCCATGCGGCATTAATCATCTAAACGGCTTCGCCGTGCTATTATTTAGCGTCCTTTGTGTTCTTGGTGTGAACTCTTGCGAATTAATAGTTCTTCAGTATCCCCAGTAACCGCCGCTTGTCTATCGCTCTTAAAAAACTCGCAAGCCTCGGTCCTTGATCTTTGCCGATTAACGCCTGATAGGCGGCAGTGAAAAGAGCTTTGCCGTCAATTCCCACTTTTTCAGCAACGGCGTAAATTGCCGAAGAGCAGGTTTTATCGTCTGTGAATGTTTCAATATTGCAGATAACGTCATCGCGAAGGACGCGCACCGCGTTTTTTTCAGTCTCCGAGAAAGAAGATTTTACCGCGCTTCCTTCAGGCAATAAACGGAAACGGAAATCTTCCGGTGCGCAGTTCTCTACCCAGTACTTTGCCCGTTCGCAGCGGGTTTTTAGGGCGGGAAACTGCTCTTTCTTTAAATTGCCGTCGTTAGCAGAAATTTCCGAAAGTGTTTTTTCAATGTCGCCGTCCGCTATTTGAATCAAACTGCATAAGTGGCGGAACGGAACTTGATACGGCTTTACCATGTCTTCTAACCGCCGTGTTTTTCCGTCAGCGCTTATCTGCGAAAGTTCATAAATACGCCGCTCTTTCTGATATGCCGCTTCATCTTTTGCCTGGTCTATTTTCCACGCAATACGCTCTGTTTTGTCGTAGTCTTCGTAAATTTTTATCACGTCAAGATCAAATGAGATTGTAAATTCAGTATTCGGCCTTGTTCCCGCAAACAGATAACGCGCCACTTCCGGCGTGTAAACATTAAGCACGTCATCAAGAGTAATTACGTTACCCGACGACGACGACATCTTTCCCGGAAGCCCCTTTGTGCCGATAAAATCGTAGCGGAAAGTGACAGGCGCGTCCCAGTCGTACACGTCCTTGCAAACATGACGCGCCGTGTCAAAACTCCCCCCATGACTGTGATGATCCTTGCCCGCCGGCTCAAAATCAACTTTTTCGTATTCCCAGCGCATAGGCCAGTCGATTCGCCACGACAGCTTGATGCCCTTCGCGTTACGGATGTCTAATGTCTCTTTATTGCCGCACTTGCTACAATGGTAACTCAAACCCCAATCGCCATCCCAGCTATCGATCTCAGTTTCATCCTTATTGCATTTTTCGCAAAAAACGCTGACAGGCCACCATTCGCCCTGAATCTTATGATCCTCATCGCGGAATTTATCTAAAATTTCTTTAAGCGCGTCCCGCTTCTCAAGCGCTTTTCGTATGCCTTGCGCGTAACGCGAGGAGCGGTAGCGTTCTGCCTGATAAATGTACTCAGGAAAAATTCCCACTTTTGGCAGAGTGCTTTCAACATCAACTTCATGATGACGCGCATAACTTGAATCCCTCTCCCACGGATCAGGAACCATAGTGATAGGGGAGCGCAGGCAGTTTTCAAGCTCATTCTGCTTAGGCATATTTTTCGGCACTTTACGGAACACGTCGTAATCGTCCCACGAATAAATAAACCTTACCTTTTTCCCCATATCGCGCAAAGCCTGCGCCACCAAATCGACAGAGATAATTTCCCTAAAATTCCCGATATGCACCGTGCCGGACGGCGTAATCCCCGACGCGCAAGTGTAGAGGTCTTTTTCGCCCTTATCAAAAATAATTTTCGCCGCCGCTTCGTCGGCCCAATGTCCTGTTGTTGTCTTCATGAGTATATCTTAGCAATAAATGGCCTTTGATACTACTGGTAGTTTATACGAAAAGATTCTCACTAAGAGCACAAAGGAACAAAGATCGCAAAGGAGGGAAGAGAGGTTTTGTCCGAAGGCTATGCATGGAGTCTTGCTCATTGCCTGAAATTCTGGTATACTAATAACAATATATAGCGTTATTTGGAGGTTCAAATGTTGGTAATCACAGGCGTATTTGAGAACGAGCGGTTTATTCCTGACAGGCCAATTTCTATTCCGCAAAAAAAGAAAGTAACGATAACAATAAACGAAGAATTACCCGCCACCGCCAGACAGTCCGCCAGACGCGCAATTTTTGATAAATGCCGCCTTGATCTGACAAATTTTAAATTTAACCGTAACGAAGCAAACGATTATGAGTAAAATCTCACTTGACACCTTTAAGGTTACATTATAAAATTAATTATGATTCAATCTTTTAGGCATAAAGGTTTGGAGATTTTTTTACTACAGGCTCTAAAAAAGGTATAAAACCTGAACATTCACAGAAAATTGAACGTATTCTTGATCGTCTGGATGCCAGTATTTCTCCAAGTGATATGAACTTGCCGGGGTATCGGTTGCATGAGCTTAAAGGGCAGGATTCAGGAACATGGTCTGTAACAATAAGTGCAAATTGGCGTATAACATTTGAATTTGAAGATCAGAATGCTATTTTGGTAGATTATAAGGATTATCATTGAGGAGGAGGTTATGGAAAGATTGCGAAAACCTGTGCATCCGGGGAAGGTTTTTCTTGAGGATGTTCTGGTTCCATTGGGGATTACAGTTACCGATGCGGCTCGTATGATGAACATAACACGAAAGGCGCTTTCGGAATTGGTAAATGAAAAGTCGTCATGCAGTCCACAAATGGCGTTGAGAATAGCGCAGGTTACCCATACCAGCGCGGAAAGTTGGCTTGCCATGCAGATAAAACTTGATCTTTGGAAAGCACGGCAGATCAAATTGGATTCATTGCGCGTATTTCCCAAAATTGCGGTTTAAGATGTATACCAAATAATTGTCTAAAAAATATCTCTACTGCATAAAAGCCGGACATACGCAAAGCCCTTCCGGTGATTAGTGGCGTGGCATTGTTGCGTAACCAATACACGATGTATGCCTAAAGATTTTCTTTAGTACAGTCAGGGCAGGCTGCGCATGGCAAAAACTCTGGGAGAATCTGCCTATGAGCCTTTCGGCGACTAAATGGCGGTAGTAAGAAAGCTTTATCTAGGGTTTGTCGCCGAACTTTTATTCTCTGAATTTTCTTTGTTTTATTTCAAAGTCTCTCCGGCAGGGAACCCACAGAAGATGTTTTTGCCATGCGCAGCCTGCCCTGACTGTACTCAAGGATTTTATTAGGCATACATCTTCTAGCGCTAATTAGCATTTTAATACCGTGATCTATTAGCAATGAACAATTAGCAATAAACACTATCAGTAGCGTATAAATTTCGCCTAACGACACTAGGGAAAAGTGGTGTTAAATACATTGCATTTACCTGAATTATTTTAAACCCTTCATGGTTTTTTGGGATTGTTTAACCTTAACGTCTTGATTATACAACAAATAAGGTTCATCCTTACCTTTAAATTGCAATAAATATGTTTTTCCGTTATATTGGATTCCTGGTCCATAAGTAGTTCTTAATTTACCAGATTTATCCGCAACAGTCCAATTCGCAATTGTATATTCAAAATAGTATCTATTCTGATTATCACGTTTTTCTGGTTTTTGTACAAACCTTATTGTTGGTTTTGTTTTGTCTTTTAATTCCTCAAAGGCAATTTCTAACATTTTAACATCTGGTTCCCCCTGAACCCGACCGGTTGTTGAACGTTTTATATTTACGATATTGTTAAATGTAGTTATTTTAACACGAGTATTATCTTTATCTGTTGTTATTTTAGGAGGAACCACTTCCGTAAAAATCACATCTTGTGATATATAAAAACGAAATTGTGCAAATGTACCAGGTTGAGCTTTATCTAAAGTTTCATACAATTCCTGAGTTACAACAGATGCTGTAGCGCAAGAAGCAAAACCTACCGCCACAAAACAAGTGAAAACCAACCCCAAAAAATACTTAAACATAAAAAGCCTCCGTTTAACGTCCAGTAGACGATTGTTGTTGCAAAAAACTATTGCATTTATCCTTAATTCTGAAAACTTCAGAAATTAATGGTACATAACATATGCTAGGTGCCAGTTGAGTTTTCCCCAATTGTTTTTTACAATCTTTCCGATGACACGCCTACAACTTGTGCCGTTTGCGTATCCAATGCCCTTAAACGCAATCTACGCAGATTACCTTCCCCATCGACCCTGCCGGTTACAATTATATTTGCTCCGGCAAATTTCCCAATAGAAACGGCTGTTGCATCATCAACTTCACCGCTCAATTGAAAATTTTGTTCCTGCCTTATCCGATCCAATTGACTTCTGTCAATTATTGTAAAACCGTCATTCACCCAAATATATTCAAGTTCCCCTGCAATATAATCAGTTGTGCTTCTATCTTGAGCTGTTATATACACGATAGCAATTTTTGATCTTTGAGGAACATTTTTTAATGTTTCTTGTGCCGCCCTTGCCAATGCGCCTTCAATACCTGTATTTGCCATTGCCCGTCCTCCACCGCCAATTAATACAACTTTACCAGTTGCAGCCAATTTAAAAATATTGCGAGCCCAACTTATATTTTCAAGTTTAACTACAGTAATGTCACATACATCAATATTCCCATGATATTCATTTTTTGCGGCTTCTAATAACCTTATATAAGTATTATTTTTTACCGATTCTGTAATTACCGTATTGGGACATTGTGCCTCAAAAGTTGCTTGAATATTACCAATTATTTCTGCATTTGACAAATTTGAATATGGTTTAAATAAATTATTACCACCAGATTGTGCAAATACTGAGACATTTAATCCTAGAAGACTAAACCCAAAAAAGGCAAACCCAATAACCGTTAATTTTTTCATAAAACCCTCCAAAGTTTTATAGAATATAAATAACAC
>NZ_BDHF01000021.1:0-23109 GCF_054786115.1 Treponema sp. R80B11-R83G3
CCTTTTAGTATTGTAATTTTTTTAACGTTATCCTTCATGTTAAGTTTTGGAACGCCGCAACAATTGCAGGCGCAACAAAAGAAAACGGCATCTCAGACATCACAACCTCAAGCTCCGGTTTCTCCTTATTTTACAGGAGACGGCGGAAAAAACATAAGCATTGCCATTCTTACTCCTAAAGCAACTGGGCTTGCGGAAAATCAAGGTTATCTGCCCACATTGGTACAGGGAGAATTTGTCAGTAACTTTTCAGGTTTTTCAGCAATATCCGTACTTGATCGTGAGCGCCTTGACAATCAGTATGCCGAATTATTATCAGGGTATTATGACGACAACGCAAAAGCCGGACTGGATTTAGGACACTTAACGCCTACAACACATATTATGGGCGGAAGCATAACCAGAACGTCAACAGGCTACGCCCTGCAAATGCAAATCACTAAATCTTCCGATAAGATGACGACTGCCTCATATTCGGGGACGCTTACCTTCGCGGAACTGGACAACCTGACCGGCATACGGCGGGCCTCGCTTGATCTGCTTGAAAAAATGGGAGTAATGCTTACCGCACGGGCGCGGGAAGAACTTACCGGAGCGGCGAAGGATAACCATGTAAACGCCCAGACGACTCTTGCAAAAGGAATTACCGCCCAAAAACAGGGAACCGAAGTTGCGGCGCTCAGTTACTATTTTCAAGCCGCGTCTTTTGATCCTTCCCTATTGGAAGCGGCCAACCGCTCTTCGATATTAAACGCCAATATTTCAAGCGGGAACATCGGCGACAATATCCGCAACGACATACAGTGGCGAAAAGATTGGGTGGCGCGGCTTACGGAAACGGAACAGTATCTTGACAGCTTCAACCGGACGGAATCCATGCCCTATACTTTGTTTTATACGGGCGACATAAAACAGATTGGAGAAATTAATTATCAAAAAGAAACCGTTACCATGGGAGGAATAGAGACGCTCTTGCATGGCAGCGGCATTTGGACGCTTTCGATAGAGCGCACATTGCAGGCGGTATACGACGGCCTTGACGCCACTAAAAGAAAAGATGTTTGGGGACTGGGCAACTGGCCCCGCCAAGGCGTTACCAACCTGAATTTTGCGGGACGGAGCCGTAACTATTCCGTTGTTTTCGAGCTGTTGAATAACCAGAACAAAGTGATCGGCAGACAGACTTTACAAACAGGGGGTTCATGGGGAATAAACAGAAACAGCGGCCGTCCCACGATTAATGTTAACGCTGACGACAGAAAATCCCTGAATTTTCAAAATGTCAACGCGAATGACATAACCGACAGTATGACCATAAGAATTGCCACCGTAGACGGAGTAGACGCAGAGACTGCGGCCAGAAACGGAGCTCTGCAAATAAGGGCAATCTCCAAGAACGCATTTGACGCGAATAACAGATACAAATTTTCAAAAGGAACGATACAAGGTTTTACAAATAGTGTTAAAAGCATAGAAAACTTCGTTATTCCAGATACTATTTGGGGCGACCCTGTTGCGTTTATCGGTCAAGAAGCTTTTAAGAATATTAAAATACATACGTTAACTATCCCCAACAGTATTGTATCCATCGGCGATAAGGCATTTTGGCTGCACGATGATACTTCTCTCAAGACAACAGACATAATTAACATAAGGGAAAATGTGGCTATTGCAGAGAATGCGTTTCTACATTCATATAGGTATTACAACAAAGATGGAAAACTTATTGAAGGTAGTGACAACGGGTTTACAAGCCTTTATAACAAAAATGGCAAAAAAGCGGGTGTATATTATTTACCCGGTTTATTTTCTGATTGGAAGTATTGTGTCCCCTTAACAATACCTGCGATATTTGAAGGAGCATGGAAAAAGAAAAATTTAAGCAATATAATGACCATTAATTCAAAATACATCTCAATGAAAGAAGGTGGAATTGTATATCAATTTTTTCTTACAGACGTATCCGGTGATACATATACATTTGTTAACCTTCTTTCCCAGAGTGCACATTTAGGCAAAACGGTAAAATTACCTATAAAAATCGTTAATGACGATATCGTAATTAGTAATGTTCCCCCTGAACCCGATTTTAAGGGCACATGGAAAAAACAGTAAGTCGTGAAACTATAAATTAACGCTTTCGGACAAAAACCCCTTCTCTACTCTTTGTGATCTTATTATAAAATATCAGGTTCTATAAACAAGATATTTTTTTGGTAATCATATAAAAAGTTCACGGTGTTAGTGTGGTTCGTGGTAAATATTTAATTGTTATCAAGTATTAGTCTACATACTGTTTACGAAGTTCCTCAAGAGAGCGGACAACTGCCTCGGAAGCGACACAGGCGGCTTTTTCGGTGTAGGATTTGATGAACTCTGACAACTCATCTTCGGGGACATGCGGTGGTTTTAAAAACTCATAAACTTCAACGCTGAGGACCTCCGCAAAATTTACAAGCGTGTCGGAAGATACCCAACGTTTACCGGTTTCAATTTCGCTGATAAAATTGGGAGAAATATCAAGAATTTCCGCTAATTTTGCCTGTGATAAGCCTTTGAAAGTCCGATATTTTTTCAAGTTTTCACCAAAAATGGCTCTTAAATCGCTTTCAGTCATAGAAAATACTAGCTAATATATTGACAAAACTACAAATAACTAATATCGTATGATAATAGTCCCTTTAAGTTATTGTAGTTTTTTAAGTTATTAGGGATTATTTAAGATTAATAATCTTTTATAAGATGTTATGTGCCATAAAATCTGAAATTCTGGGTAAATTATTTTTTTAAATAATCCAAAATAAAGATTTTATGAATTTATACACATAAAACATTGGTTGCCAATGTGAAGGAGAATAAAATGGCAAACAAAAAAATCTGGTTGGGAATACTGGTAATGGTATTTGGATTTTTCTTGACGGGATGCGAGTTATTTGCAGATAAAGGTTACTCATTTGAGATCGCAGTCGAAAATAATACTAATAATACAACTTGGATCATTACACAAATTGATTTCATCAACGGCAATAAACAGAATGACCCTGTATTAAGAACTGAAACAGTAAACCTTACATCTTGGCAGGTTTCTGAATACTACAAAGTATCTGGATTTAATTCCTATCCTAATGATCATCTAGCTTATTGCGGTATTAAGGTTTATTATACAAATGGACGAACTGGTTTTGGCTCTGGGCGTAAAAAAAACTTTGCTAAATTTAAGGCTAGTGCCCTTAGTATTACTTCTCCGCCTAGTGTGATTATTTATGATGATTTTTAATTAATGATTATTTCTGTATCCATTTGAGCCGCAGATTTTACGGCACATAACAGATATGTAGAAGTACGCCGCCTAACGGCGGCTAGGCTACGCAAAACGCCAGACAGGCGCGGACTAAAAATACGAATGCTTTTTGTGGTTGACTTAATATAACATAGGCATAATACTGTAATCATGAGCCGTCTGTCGTTCAAAACTTTCTGCATAGAATTATATGCAGATCGCAAATCCATACCGAGTAATGAGGTGTACGCTCTCTTTGAGAACAACGGCATACTTAAAATGCTTGATGAGGATTATGAACTGTTGCACGGGCACGGATTCGATTATGTAATTGGCGACATTGACCAAATTATGGAAAACGGTGGTTTATGATTCTTTATCATGGCGGCACTGATATTATTAAAAAGCAGATAATTAAGCCTCAGTCTACAGGCAGAGACTTTGGCACTGGTTTTTATTGTACGGATATGCGCAGTCAGGCAGAAAAATGGGCGATGAGGCAAGGGCGGATCAGAAAGCGGAACGCCATACTGAACATTTATGAATTTGATATAGATCGCGCCCAAAGTGATCTCAAATTAAAAATATTCAAAGATTACTCAATAGAATGGCTTGAACTGGTAATTAACTGCCGCAAAAATCCTCAGTATGCGCATGGTTTTGATATTGTACACGGAAAAATTGCCAATGACGATGTTGGTGAGACCGTTCAAGCTGTTGTAGACGGACTTATGTCTTTTGATTTTGCGCTTCAAAAACTTATTTTTATGCCTTCAAATAACCAATATTGTTTTTGTACGGAAAAATCTCTAACGTATCTTGAATTTACCGAATCCGTAAATTTGGAGTAACTATGGGACATGGAACAATTAGGGCGATTACGCTTAAAACAATTATTCCGCTTATTATGGAACAATTTAACTGCACGGAGAACGAGGCTCTAAAAATGTTTTATGAGTCACATATCGGCAAATGTTACGCCGACGACAGTACCGGGCTTTATGGTCAAAGCGCATTGTATGTTTTTTCGCTGTTCTGCGAAGAAATGGCGTCGCTCTCTGTTGTACCACAATAAAAATGTAATATTTTGTTGTCTGTTTCTTACAGCACACTAGGCGATTTTTTTTACAGGAACTATTTTTTTTAGTTCTGCGTTTATTTTTTGTTTTATCACTGTATATATATATGTTGACAATTTAGCCAAAAAGTACTATATTGTAAGTGTTCCTGAAAAGGAACCTGCCACTGGAGGAGGCGGCAGCGGATTAGTCCGAAAAGCCTCTTTCGCCGTTATCCCGGTCACGTAAAGACCGGGTATTTTTTTATCTTTTTCCTATAATAGCCCGTAATTCCAAATATTATTTTCTTTAGGTATCCATTCTTCGCTGGGGAAAAGGGCAGAGGCAAGGGCAAAAGACTTTTCTGCGTTCAGACGGCGTTGCTCAGAAGTCATTAATTTATCATATCTGAAAAAATGATAATGGACAATGGAAAAATGTTTTAAGTACCAGATAATTAGTCTACATACTGTTTACGAAGTTCCTCAAGAGAACGGACAACTGCCTCGGAAGCGGCGGAGGCGGCTTTTTCGGTGTAGGATTTGATGAACTCTGACATCTCATCTTCGGGGACATGCGGAGGTTTTAAAAACTCATAAACTTCAGATTTTCACCAAAAATGGCTCTTAAATCGCTTTCAGTCATAGAAAATACTAGCTAATATATTGACAAAACTACAAACATCTATTAGTTTATTTTATACCGCTTTATGCGGTTATAGTTTTTTAAATTATTAAGGATTATTTAAGGTTAAATAATCTTTTATAGGATTGTTGTGTACCATTTTTTCTGAAATTGATCAGAAAATTGCGTAAATACGTTTTGGGGCTGTTATGGCTAATAAGGTGTATATCTTCGGTTACGGCGATATTGGAGACAATATCGTCGCAAATAAAAACAATGATTTTAATATTCTTGGCTTTTTGGACAATAATTCAAAATTGTGGAATAAAAAATTAGCAACAGGATTGACGGTATATAATCCTGAAAAAATATTGGAAGGGAATTTTGACGCTGTTATTGTGGCATCTATTGGAGGATTTAAGGAAATTCCCGAACAATTAATGAAAATGGGAATTAGCCGTGATAGGATAATCCTCGATTACGCTCTCATTCCAACAAAAGGGCGGATTACCTTTCTTGAAAAACTCGGTGAAATGTTTGCTGAGAAAAATGTTGAAGGCGCTGTAGCTGAAGGCGGAGTTTACCGTGGCAATTTTTCCTGTGAAATTAACCGTGTTTTTCCCGATAAAAAATTATATCTTTTTGATACCTTTGAGGGATTTGATGAAAGGGATATGGAAAAAGAAGAAAAAAACAGTTTTTCGGAGAGCAGGGAACAAAATCATTTTATGGAAACCAGCGTGGAGTTGGTGATAAAAAAATTACCATATCCTGAAAAAGCAATCATTAAAAAAGGGTATTTTCCTGAAACAACAGGCGGATTGGAAGAAATTTTTTGTTTTGTTAATCTTGATTTTGATTTATATCAGCCGATATTAGCGGGATTGGAATATTTTTATCCAAGGATGGTTAAAAGCGGTATAATTGTAGTTCATGATTATTTCAGTGAAAATTATAAAGGTGTAAAACAGGCAATTAATGAATTTGATAAAAAAACAGGGGGGATAAAATTATTTCCAATAGGTGATGGAATAAGCGTAGGAATATATTGTTAAAATGTAGCAGAAATACGGCACATAAAGGCCAATAAACGTTTTTGGACAACACCCCCCTTCTCTCCCTTTGTGTTCTTTGCGCACTGACGGCGGCCTAAAGACCGCCTTGCTTTTATTACAGACAGCGGCATTTATTGGTGCTACGCTGTGCGGCATTAATGATCTACACGGCTATGCCATGCGTTCATTGAGCGTGTGTGAAGTTTTCGCAATTAAAATCTAAATCACCATTACCAACGAAGAATAATCCGCTAACAAAGAATCGCCTGTTATAAGGCGCATTGGAAAAGTGAGAGCCTGCGCCAACATAATATGGTCAAACGGGTCTTTATGGATATTGGGCAATTCTAAATATGCTTTTAGACAATCACCTGTCAGGGGCAGTTCAACAAAATTGTGTTTTTTGGCATGGGCATAGAGTTCCTTTATATTAAGGTTCAGCTTGCCGCTTTTTATTTTAATTGCAATCTCCCATAAAGAGACAGGACTAAAAAATATATCTGTTACTTCAGATCCAATTAATCCTTTTATAGAATCAATTCGGTCGGAACCCAAAAAATACCACAACAAAATATTGGTATCCATTAGAAATCTATTCATTTTTTTTCAAACTCCTCAAAACCTTTCATGTTGTAAAATAACTCGATTATGTCATCCGGCAACGGATCATCCCAGCCTTCAGGGAGTTCCATTTTTCCTTTCATGCAGCCAAAAGCCTGTTTCCGCAATTCCGCCCGCATTTTTGCGGAATCGACCGCCGTAATAATCGCTTCCGGTTTGCCATAGGCTCCAATATAGATGGTTTCCCCTGCCGCCGCCCGTTTTACCAGTTTGGACAGGTTAGATTTTGCCTCATGAATGGGGATTGTTCTTATCTCAGCCATAGTATTGCTCATACTATAAACTTAGCCCAGACCGGGCTAAGTGTCAAGTGAATCATATCAACGGTTGCATTTTTTTATAGCGTCAACAATATAACTTGACACTTTTCTCATTTCAAATTATATATTTAAACAACATATCTAACCGGGGTGGTTGCCTGTTTTGTTTTGAACCAAAACACAATGCCTGAGATTAAACCCGTTGAACCTGATCCGGATAATGCCGGCGTAGGGAACAATTGAACCTATAGGTTCGCAAAACAAAGGACTGCAATTAATTTGCTGATCTTTGTTCAAAGTACATGGGTAACACTCAAATCCGGTTTGTATGAAATATTTTAGGAGTGTACTATGAAGAAAAAAAACAGAACCGGAAGAATCATCCATGTGGAGCGCATCGTACTCTGCATGACGTTTGCCGTCTTGCTATTGGCGGGGCTTGCAAGTTGTAAAAAAGAAAAAAGCGCCGATCTTGTAATCTGGACTTATGACTCTTTCAACTCGGAGTGGGGGCCGGGTCCCGATGTTTCAAAGGTTTTTGCGGAAAAAACAGGAGTAAAAATAACGTGGATAAGCCACGGCGACGCTGGGGAAATTGTTTCAAGACTGATACAGGAGGGAAACAATTCAAACGTGGACATAATACTTGGCATTGATCAAAATCTTGCCCCGCGCGTATTAAATTCTGGGCTTCTTGAGGCGTACCGTCCAAAAGGAGCCGAAAAAATTTTAAAAGAGCTTGTTTTAGATACGGAATTTCGCATAACGCCATTCGATTACAGTTACTTCGCCATTGTCTACGACTCGCAAGCGGTTGCCCCGCCGCAGTCTCTTGAAGACTTAACGTCCCCGCAATACAAACAAAAACTAATCCTGATTGATCCGCGCACATCGTCGCCTGGGCTTGGCTTCTTCACGTGGGTAAAGGAGATTTACGGCGCGGGGTGGCAGGATTACTGGCGGCGGCTTCAACCGTCGATACTGACTATCGCAGACGGGTGGAGTACCGCTTACGGGCTTTTTACAAGCGGAGAAGCGCCGATGGTTCTCTCGTACACCACAAGCCCGGGATACCATCTTGAGTATGAAGAAACTGAACGCTACCAGGCCGCTATTTTCACGGACGGCCACGCGATGCAAATTGAAGCCGCTGGGCTTTTGAAAAGCGCAAAAAACAAGGACAACGCAAAGGCGTTTCTTGATTTTATGATAAGCCCGGATTTTCAAAATATCATTCCATTAACAAACTGGATGTACACGGTAATTGATCTTCCACTGCCTGATTCTTTCAGGATAAATCCTAAGAGCGATAAGCCTCTTTTACCCGGCCCTGTTTCCGAGGCAGAGCTTAACGAATGGGCGGCGCTGATGATAAGCGGCGGACAAAACTAATGACAAAGAAAACTGCCGTCTGCCTTCTGGCTCTTCCGCCCGTACTGGCGGCGGCATTTTCTTTTATTTTTCCATATACCGCTAGTTTCGCCCCCGCTGTTAGCGGACTTACAGGCGGGGAAATATCCGTCTTTGGAAATACAACTCTCCTCAACATAACCCTGTTTACTTTTAAGCAGGCTTTTTTAAGCGTGCTTGTTTCACTGGCTCTGGGGCTTCCCGGCGCGTGGTTCATAGGGAACAGCCGTTCCCGTTTTACTCCGTTTCTAAGAACATTAACCGCGATCCCTTTCGCAATGCCGTCAATTTTGGTCGTGTTGGGCTTCGTGCTTTTTTTCGGAAACTCAGGCTGGGTAAACCGTCTTTATCTAACTTTGCCTGTCTCAGGCGCACAACCGCTAAGGATACTCTACAGACCGTTAGCTGTCATTCTCGCCCATGGTTTTTTCAATTTCCCGATTGTGATACGCCTTGCCGGGGACGGAATCGCAAGGGCGCGGCGAGCCTACGCTCCTGCGGCGGCAAGCCTTGGAGCATCTCCTTTAAAAACCATTCTAACTGTGATTTTGCCGCTTACCGTTCCCAGTATTTTAGCCGCAAGTTTTTTGGTGTTTATGTACTGCTTCACAAGTTTTGCGGTAGTGCTTGTGCTGGGGGGCGGACCTGCTACCACTACTCTTGCTGTAGAAATTTACCGTTATGCGCGGATTTTTTTAAATTACGGTAACGCGGGATTTCTCGCGTTAATCGAAACCTTAATCGGGGCTTGCGTTTTTCTGACTTATGTTTTTGTCGGGAAAAAATCAATGTCGATAAAAACAAATATTCTTGAGTATGCGGAAACGGGAAAAAAATCTGCCGCCTCATGGATTGTTATGATCGCATACTTTATCATTATCGCTTTTTTTGTTCTTGGCCCGCTTCTTTCCATTCCGTTGGAATCATTCTTATACAGATCTTCACGCGCTACCGCGCAAGTTTTCAGTCTCCGTTGGTGGGGCAATCTTGGCGACACCTGCCTTCCCACGCTTGGCCGCTCGCTTATTTTAGCTTTCTCTTCCGCGACAATTGCCTGTATCCTCGCTATCTTCGCGGCGGGCGCGGTAAAACTCCTTGAAACAAACAACAGAGAAACTTCCCTTCTCGCGAACCTTATCCGTTTTTTTGCTGCCGCACCTGTAATATCATCGGGCATTGTTTTGGGATTGGGCTGGCTCATTCTCTATGGAAGAAACTTTTCCCGCTCTCCACTTGCGCTGATCATACTTCACGGAGTCAGCGCGATGCCGTTTGCTTTTAATTTTATTTCCGAAGGCTTCCGCTCACTTCCCGCCAACACGCTGAACGCGGCTGCGGTCTTGGGCGCGGATCCCCTGCGTGGGCTTTTAACAACTGCCCTGCCCCTTTCGCTGTCACGCGTGCGCTCGGCGTGGGGTTTCGCCGCGGCGCTCAGTCTTGGAGAATTAAACGCTGTGATGATGCTTGGCATGGAAGGATGGGAAACTTTGCCCCTGTATATCTACCGCGCCGTAGCAGCCTACCGTTACGGAACAGCATGCGCCGCTGGAACGCTGTTGATACTTTGTTGTGCCGCCTGCTTTCTGCTCTCTGAAACAGGGAGGGAAAAATATGCTTGAAGTTAAAGCGCTAAAAAGATCTTACGGTGACTTTTCCGTATCGCTAGATTTATCCGTTGAGACGGGAGAAACGCTTGCGCTTGTCGGCCCTTCCGGCTGCGGCAAGACTACTACGCTTAACCTTATCGCAGGCCTTATTGAGCCGGAATCTGGAAGCGTGATCATTGACGGCGAGGACATTACCAGCCTGCCCGCGTGGAAGCGAAATATTTCCGTAGTTTTTCAGGACTTGGCGCTGTTCCCCCACCTTGACGTTGGCGGAAATATCGCCTACGGCCTCTTTATCCGAGGAGTCCCCAAAAAAGAACGCCGCCTTGTTGTCGATAAAACTTTGGAAATCGTCCGCCTTCAAGGCTATGCGACGCGGCGCATCGACACTCTCTCGGGCGGAGAGCGCCAGCGGGTCGCAATTGCGCGCGCCCTTGCGTCCAATCCTCGTCTGCTTTTATTGGACGAGCCTTTTTCAAGTTTGGACGCGCCCCTGCGAAAAGACCTTCGCCGCGATTTTCTTGAAATTCGCTCCCATTCAAAAGCCCCCTGCATTTTTATCACCCATGACCGCGAAGAAGCCCTAATGCTGGGAGACAAAGTCGCTCTTATGACGGAAGGGCGCATCGTAGAAACCGCCACGGGAAAGGAATTACTCTCAGCGCCAAAGACGGAGTTTGCAAGAGAGTTTTTTAAGAATTAATCGAAAGACTTCACACAAAGAACACAAAGAGGAATCATTGGACAATGAGCAATTAGCAATTAGCAATGAGCGAAGTTAGCAAGCATAGCGGCTTGCCAAGACCGTACCCACAAACAACAACATTGCTAATTGCTCATTTTTCATTGCTAATTGGTTTTCACTCCCCTTTTGTGATCTTCTCTTCCTTCGTGATCTTCGTGTGAGATATTTGTATTTGATCAGTATCCATTTATTGTTTTTTTTGTTATAATAATGTATGGACTCAACAAAAAAAATTATCAATCTGTGTCTTTTTATTTTGCTATTTATAGCCCCGCTCTGGGCGGAACCTCTTCCCGGTGAGGAAGAAACCGCCATTAATGAAGCGCTCTCTCCTGATGAAGAGACGCCGCATAGTAAAGACTCTCCATTAAGTGACGAGCTTGTTTATGACGATGATGATTTCGACGATTCAATTTTTTTTGAAGCCCCTACGCTCGTCTTTCAAGTTCCCTCCTTTGAGACTCGTTCTTTTGATGAAATTTTTCCAAACTTATCGCAAATTCAAAAAAAATACGTTATGAGCGATATTGGGTTGAGATTTGCTTTCGAGAAAAACGATTCTCCGAGATTAGTTCCCGATCCGAATTCGGGGGTTAATCTCCTCAGCAAAGTCATGTCAAAAAAACCTTCCCATCTTATTGAGGCTCTTGTAGTGGTGCCATATATCAAAAGAGAACTTGATATACTGGATATTTACAATGCGTTAGGAAGAATTAAAAACATACAAGATCAAATTATTCTCATAAGAGAAAGAGAATATAAACTTTTTACTGATACAACTCGTCTTGAAAGCGCACAGGTAAGAAAACCAATTTCCGATCCTCCGTTTTCGGATACGCTCCCCTATTCAGAAACAATGTATCTCCGTTTAGTAGACCATTCTATGGGAGACTTTTATCTTAGAGGAGAAATAACCATAAGCCTGTATGGCCTTACCTATAGTTTGACCAACTTTAGGGACGTTTCTTATTCTATATTTAGAATTATGAAAGCTGAAAAATTTATAGCGATAATTTACCTTGAACCTGTAAAAGAGGGCGTTCTTATCTACAGTATGTCAGGACTTTATATACCCAGCTTTGTCGCAAATAGAATAAATCTTACTACAAGCATGAATTATAGAATAACCATACTAATAAATTGGATTACTGACGGCCTTAGAAAAATAGAAGAAAATGAAAATCCAAACCTCCACTTCTATCAAATGAGAAAATAATTAAATATTGCCTATTCGCATAAACTGTCACATTCAAGCCGAAAGAGAAACTTAACGGCATCGGCACCTTGAAGATAATTCATTTTTCCTATAATATGTATACATGTCTATTTTAACACTTTTACTGCGTATGACCGGCGGACTTTGCATGTTCCTGTTTGGCATGAAAATGATGAGCGACGGACTTCAAAAAAGCGCCGGCGAGCGTATGCGGAAAACGTTGAATTTCATGACCGGCAACCGTTTTATCGGAGTGCTGACCGGCTTTGCGGTTACCGCGATTATCCAGTCTTCATCGGCGTTTACAGTCATTGTAATATCTTTTGTAAACGCGGGACTTTTAACCCTTACCCAGTTTATCGGAGTATTATTCGGAACAAATATAGGAACCACAGTAACGGGATGGATAATCTCCCTTGTTGGATTTAAAATAAGCATCGACACTTTGGCTTTGCCGGCAATAGGCATTGGTTTTATTCTCAGCGTAATAAAATGGAAATACAAACATATCGGCGATTTGCTTGTTGGATTCGGTTTCTTGTTTCTCGGCCTATATTTCCTTTCCAACGGAATAGCCAATTCAAATGAAATTTTTGATTTTACCAAAATCGGGGCCATCAGGGACAACAGAGTCACCGCGATATTAATCGGTGTGGGCGTGGGATTGGTGATGACCATAATCATTAACTCATCTTCCGCAGCGGTAACATTGATAATGACGCTGGCATTTCAGGATGTCATTACTTACGAAATGGCGGCAGGTATGGTGTTAGGTTCCAATGTAGGGACAACCATTAACGCGGTTCTTGCCGGCATAGCCGGAAATACCGAATCAAAACGCGCCGCTCTTGCCCATGTTTTGTTTAACGTATTAGGACTTATCTGGGCGCTTCCGTTCTTAATCCCATTGCTTAATCTGGTTGATTTTATTTTTCCGGGAGACCCAACGGCCGCCGGTCCCGGCAACACTTCAATACCTGTTCATCTGGCGGGGCTTCATACTTTATTTAACGTAATTAATACTATTATATTTTTACCATTTGTAAAACAGTACGCAAAATTGATCTCTATAATTATTCCCGACAAGAAACAAGAAGAAAAAAGCGAACACTACAAATTCGCGTATCTGTCAGCAGGTAATGCCCAATCGCCTGAACTCAATATCCTTCGCGCGGAAAAAGAAATCAGCGACATGGCGGGAATTGTCTCGTTTATGTATTCCCGCTTTTGTACGGTATTGCGCGGTTTGCATGAAGATGGCGGCAATGACAAAGAGAACACGGTTGAGTTATGCGCGGAGTTAATAAAAAAAGAGGAATACATCGATGAAATGCGGGAAATACTAAGCGGCTTTTTAATTGAATGTTCCCGCGTAAAACTCAATCCAAAAACCGAAGCCCGTATTTCATACCTTATGCAGGTAATTTCTATGCTTGAATCAATGAGCGATGAATGTTACAGCATCAGCCGCCTGCTGGAAAAAGGCATTGGCAAGAATTACCTGCTTAAAGACAAGGAAATGGACGAGCTTATCCCCTATGTCGGACAAGTTGAAGAATTTTTAAACTTGCTTAAAATCCAGCTTGGGCGTAACCCGTCGTCGGAATATAAACAACGCGCCATTGAACTGGAAAATAAAATCGACAGAGACCGCAAGAAATTGCAAAAAATTGGGCGCAAGCGCATCGAAGCGGGCGGCAACGTAAAAGCCGAATTGCTTTTCATTGATTTAGTCCGCAGAATCGAAAAACTTGGAGATTACTGTTTTGAGATTTCAGAAGAAAATACGCTAAAAAAAATAATTAACACTATTATTAATAAAAAGTGATAATTATGTTGACAACTTTGCCGTAGTTAGTATATTATTGAAGAAAAGAATACTCCGTTGCTTTTCAATTAGTTTATGGAGGTTTTATGAGTAACATTAATAATAAAAATATGTTCCTTATTATTCTTGCTGGTTTGTTTCTTGCTACTGCTTCAAGTTTAATAATAACAACATGCAAATTACCTACAGAGCAGGTTAATACTAATAACAATAACAACGAATTAGAAGATTCACCTGATGGCGATACGCGCTTGGTTGTGGCTATGCATGACGCTCCTTTCAAAATGGAAGACCATAATGTACAAGAGTTAAATATAACTGTAGAGAAAATTGTTATTATTGATGAGAATGACAAGCATATTACTTTATTGCAGGAAGAGCGGCAGATGGAATTATTATCCATCTCAAGAAGCGACCCCGTTGTCCTTTCCAATGTATCTGTAGAGCCTGGTACTTACAAAGAACTGCGACTGGTATTAAAAGACAATTCGACTATAAAGGTAGATGGTGAAGTTTACCATATTAAAATACCCAGTGGAAGTCAGTCAGGGCTAAAGTTAAAAGGACCGTTTGTAATACCTAGAGGGAAATTATTCAGACTAATAATTGATTTTGTAGCTTCGGAATCCGTTCACTGGAATAAGGGACAGGGTTGGATGCTTAAGCCTGTACTACGAATTTCAAACGATGCTGAGATCATCGGCATATTCAGGGGCAAATTTGAAATTGACGATGATCTTGGCGCATGTGAAACCTTATTTCAAATGTATTCTGATAATACTGCCCGCCTTCGTATTTCCGATTATCCCGATTACACGCTTTATGCAAATTATGTTTACAACTCAAGCAAAAAAGAACTTAGAATAACAAATCTTTCCCTTAGCGCCCCTGGTCTTAGTAGAAGGGAGCTTAAAGGAGTAATGAAAAAACTTCCAAATGAGATTGTCCTTCCTGTAAAACAATGGTCAATAGACAGCATAATAGCGATAGACACCAACGGCTTAAAATGCAACCTTTACCGCGTAGATGAATTCAATTTTTCTGACGGCGTATCGGCTACCGAATTTACGCTTAACATTGATTACCCTAATGGTTCAAAAAACGGCAAGAATGTAATAACAGAGATTCAATTTATAGATACAGGAATGCCTCCATTGACATACTTAAGCGCCTTTGAAGGGAGCAGAATAACCTTAAATGTAACAGCGCTTAACAGTTCCATTCAAGGCAGCAGTACTCGAATACAGATAATATCATATCTTTTCGATGATCCTTCAAATCTTAATTTGGAATCGGGTTTCTTTGCAAGCCGTCTTGTTCCATTGATGATGACAGATTCGCATTTTTCGGAATCAACTCAAAACCCTTGGCAAAAACCGGATATTTTTAAAATCAATAAAGATATGACTGGTCAGGAATTTACTATCACTTTTCCTCGTAGATTGAATATACAAATGCAACATGACAATTTTACTAACAATAGACCGGTCATTACATGGGATTCGCATCCAAACGCATCGCATGGTTATTTTGTTCATGTTTTAGTAAGAAATAAAAACAGAACAGCTTCTGATGATGGAGAGGATTTTTTCGCAATAGCCTACGAAGCATACGCTAAAGAGCCAAAAGTAACAGTATTTTCAAATCTAATTACTTTTACCAATACATATACGACTATACATGAAATTCCGCCAAGTATTGTAAATGGTGATTTTATGATTATAGAGGTTTTTGTTCTGGACGGATCAAGCACATTAGATATGCAATTTAAAAAAGGCGCAATCCTAATGGACACAAAGATAATAAACAGATAAAAGGAGCAGTATATGAAGATAAAATATTTTAATGTTATTTTTTATTTTGTTTTGTTTAATTTATGTTTTTCCGGTTGCACTGCGCCGCCATTTACTCCATCAAAAGAATATATTACATTCAATATTAAAGATGTAATTATTGGCGGAACAAATAATTTTATTTTAAAAGACGGTTTTGATACTTCATTAATAAATATGTTTGAATTCAAAATCACCGAGATATTCTACCCATACGAATTTATATTAAGTGAAGGTTTAAATTTAAATGTAATTAAAAACACTTTGGAATTTGCAAGCAGAAGCCAACTAGACACAGATTATACATATAAAGTAAATTTAAATAAAGTCAAAGAAGATACTCACGAAATTAATGGAGAAACAAAAAGCGTTTATGCATTTAATCTATATGATTATTCTTTTACCAGATTATTTATTAAAGATGAAAGATTTTTTGGACAAGAAGTATATAAATTTAATTATCATGAATCTGCAGAAATACCTGGGGATAATGCTTTTAAAACACTAACATTAAAAACTAATACTAGAAATGATATAGTTTTAAAATATGACTTATATGGTTCAGCATATTATAATGGCATAATTGATTTTAAATTTTTTAATGAGCAGACTTTTTATGAAAACAGATATCTTTCTATGTTATTTAATTATAATGCAGAATGGGATAATTTATCTAAAAATACTAAGAATTATTCAAATTTTACTAATAAATCAATTAATATTCTTTTTATAGCAGATGGCTATAGTAGTTCTTCTGTAAGTCTTTTTATTTCTGATGTAAGAGATAATTTAATGATGGAAATACAAAATTCAAATATAAAAACAAATTGGGATGAAATTAACATATTAGCATTGCAAACTATATCTCTTGAAGATAAATATAATAGTTACAATATATGTGGAATTAATTATGCCAATCCTTATGGTGATATAGAACAAATTAAAAAAATAATACAAACAAGCTTTTTTGGCAGCCCAATATATATAAACGATAGTAATGGTCTTACTAATACTAACATAGACGTAATAATAATAGTTTCCACCGAAATAGGTTCATCTTATATGACAACTGATTCAACTTATCCTTTTATAAAGAATAAAGAAGATGTTAAGCAACAGGTTCATATTATTTGTATTTCTGCATATAGATATTTGCCGCATGGAAAATCATTAACTGAACACCTAAAATCTGCATTACATGGACTATACAATGATTAAATATACACTACCAATAATATTCATATTATTAATTAGCTGTAATCCAAATGATGACATTAACAACGATGATTACTATAAATACGATCCAAATTCTGCGGGAGCGGAACTGATATTAAGCAGGGATATTACAGAAAGTTTTGAGGTTAAATGGATGAGTAAGTATGGCGAAGTCACATTTTATACAAAAAATGACGTAATAGATAATGTGCATGACATTGCTGTTCATGGCGATTATGTTTACATTAAAACATCTAGTTTTATTCATATATATGATAAAAACACTTTGGAATATATAAAAACCGTAGAAATGGATTTTAAAGAAAAATCTATATATGTTAACAGAATTGTTATCAACGCTCGTCAGTATGGAGGGTTTATTGTTACAGATGATTTTGCAATAATGCTTTATAATAGCACGCTTGATTTATTGGATCAAAACAGCAGTTCGTTTTTCAATTTCTATCGCCCGTATATTTTATACATTGATTTAGAAACAGGCGAGTTTGAAATAGCCGATGCCGCAGAAGAACTTCAGATTTCATTAGATTCAAAAGTATTAACCTTTATGGGCTTTGACAAAGAAAACGGACTTTACTGGTTTAGAAAGAGCGATAACAATGAATCCATGTTTTATTTTTTTCGCTTTGACGCGGAAACGCAGTCGTTTATTTTTCAAGAAACAAAAAAAGGGTTCGTCTTAGATTGGTCAAATTACAAATTTCAGGTTGCCATACACGGTTCAATGTTATGGCGCGGTTGTTATATCCACGATATCCGTGAGGTAGGGTTGGAAAAATGCGATATTGACAACCTTCAAAAAAGACTGCAAGTAATAATTATAAATCATCTGGGATTGCGTAAGGACAATAGTAATCTACCTGCCAGATTTGCTTTTAACGGAGAGCATATTTATTTAACGGTGATGGATAAAACAAATGTTAAATTGCTAAAAATTAAACCAAACAGCGAGTAATGCGCTATTACGCTCCCATCGCCCTTATCAGTTCTCTTGGTTTGCTTCCGTGCGCGGGACCGACTACCCCGTTATGTTCCATCTCGTCAACAATTCTTGCGGCGCGGTTAAAGCCTATTTTCAGCCTGCGTTGAATGTAGCTGGCGCTTGCTTTGCCCTGCTGATAAACTATTTCCAGTGCTTTTTCGTATAATGGATCATCGCCGTCAGAAAACAGGGAGGCGCCCGCCTCTTCCTCTTCTTCTTCATAGAAAATTTCATCGTCTATGTATTCCGGCTCCCCGAATGATTTTACATATTCAACAACAGCTTCCACTTCTTCTTCGGAAATAAACGCGCCCTGCATACGAATCGGGAAAGGATCGACAACGCCCGAATAAAGCATATCGCCTTTGCCTAAAAGTTTTTCAGCCCCAATCATGTCGATTATAATTCTGCTGTCCGTCTTACTAGCTACCATGAACGCGATACGGCTTGGAATGTTTGCCTTGATAAGCCCCGTAATTACATCGATTGAAGGGCGCTGGGTCGCAAGCACAAGATGAATCCCTACTGCGCGGCTCATCGCGGCAAGCCTCGCTACTGTGGACTCAAGTTCCTTTCCGGTAGTCGTCATTAAATCGGCGTATTCGTCAATTACCACGACGATATAGGGCATGTGCTCCTGAGCGATGTTTTTTTCTTTTACGCGTTTATTGTAACTGCGAATGTCGCGCACTCCCATCGAATCAAGGCAGGCGTAACGCCTTTCCATTTCATAAATGCAGTATTGAAGCGCTTGAAACGCTTTCTTGGAATCGGTAATTACCGGCGTCAACAAATGGGGGATGTCATTGTACAATTTCAATTCAACAATTTTCGGGTCAATAAGCAAAAGCCTGCACTCCGCCGGATGAAGCTGGTACAAAATAGAAAGTATAATCGCGTTTACGCAGACTGACTTTCCCGAACCAGTAGCGCCCGCGATTAAAAGATGCGGCATTTGAACAAGGTCAACAGTCTGCGCCTCTCCCGTAATATCTTTTCCCATAACGACGGGAATTTCCATTTTTTTCTCTGTACGCTGAAGTTCGCCTTCGATAATTTCTTTAAAAGAGACAATGTTACGTTTAGCGTTGGGAACTTCGATGCCTACGGCGTGCTTTCCGGGAATCGGGGCGACAATACGCACGGAAGCGGCGGCTAGGCGCAGGGCTATATTGTCCTGCAAGCCGACAATTTTTGAAAGCTTCACGCCGGGAGCGGGAAGTATCTCGAACATGGTTATAACAGGCCCTTTTCTTATGCCTGTAACTTCAGCCTGAATATTAAATTCGTTAAGAGTCTCTTTTAACGCGATAGCCGCGTCCCGCGTAGCCTGATCAATAATCCAATATTCGCCGTCCGGGTATTCGTTAAGTATATCCACGGGAACCATGTATTTTTTATGACGAAGATTATTTAAATGTTTGCCTTTATTACGCACCTGTTCCGCATGAACAGCCGCGGCGGCCTCCGCCTCTTCCAACGCGCGTGTTACGGCATCAATATCGTCATCTTCAATTTCAATTTCCTCATCAATGTCTGCTTCTTCAATATCTTCTATATTATTAGTATTTTCATCCGCTTCTATATTTTCTGTTTGAGAGTCAGTTTGTGGTTTCTGTATATTATTTTCATAAGGTACCACAGGGTAAAAATTCTCCGTGGTGGGAGTAACGGCGTTTTCATTTACATTAACACTTTCCTGCTCTGTGGGCGGTGGAAGCAAATCCACGCGGCGGCGCTTCATTTTGTTTTCTTTAAAGAAAAGCATGCTTTTCAGTATCTGTAAAATCAACGCTTCAATTACAGTAACGGTAATAATAAAAAGACTAAAGCCTGTTTTTCCAATAAAATTCAAAAACGCGGATTGCATTGAGCGGAGATCAAAATCGCGGATAAACACATAACCGATGGTAAGAGTTAAAAACGGAATAATAGCGCCGCCTAAAATAAATACCCTATCAGGCCGCCATTTATGATCAGCCAAAATAAAAGCGGCATAAAATAAGTACAACGGGATAAGCATTGAAAGTATTCCAAAAGAACGGGCAAAAAATCTTCCCGGCATAATAGGGAAAAAATGAACCCCAAACAAGGCTGAAACGAGTGAAAAACCCAGCCAAAGACCGCAAAAACCTAAAAAAACCGCCGATAAAACGGCTATTGTACGGAATTTAAAGTACCCATCTGCGGAAAATTTTTCTTTAAAATCAGAGAAGACCTGCAAAGTATATACCTCTGATTCATTTTCGGCTTATTTTGCGGAGTAATTAAACGCCAAAACTTCTATTATTTTTTCCCTAAAATCAGTCTTGCGACATATCTGGTCAGGAAAAAAATTACCAGCAACGTCAGAATCGGAATGATAATAAATATGAACAGGAAAATTATATAGTAATTGATCGCGTTTTCAATTATTGTTTCGCTTAATGTTTTAACTCTGTCCATATACCTAATAATTGAATTTCCAGTCCTTCGTGAACGTACAATGTCATCTTCCATGGAGCTTGCCGTTTTTCCGTTTTCTTCTATCGTCGCGACAAGGGTATTGATATTTTTAGCCAATATTTTATTTCCCAAAAGCGATGACGTATCAACGGAAAACGGTATGGCAAACGGAATTATCAAGGTGATTAAAACGGACGTTATAACTATCCTGTATATTTTAGTCCTGTCTTTGTACGTCCATAGTATTACAATAGTTACTAATGCGCAGATTGGAATTATCAAAATAAAAATTAAAAAAGCGGAAAGGGACAGCAGCATTTTTTGAAAAACTATAACGGAATACGCCCCCAAGAACATTCCTGATAGTTTTTTGAAAGCATCATCAATCGGAGCAAGAAATTCAATAGGATTTACAGACGCTTCTATAAAATAATTACCTTTAACTTGAGCGGATTGTAAAACATTAATAACGCCATTCATCGCCTTCACGGCCGCCCAAATATCAAGAATTTGATGGGATCTCTTATTCAACGATTTTTGTACGCCTTTATCAGAGTTGGTTTCAGGAATTAAAAATGAGGCTACCTGCCCTCTGGGACTAGGTAAAACTGCAGATGCCGTTTTATCTTTACTGTCATTATTTCCCTTAGTATCCTTAGTATCTTTATTTTCCTTAACATCTTGGGTTTTTTCATTATTTACCGACTGGCATGACATTAAACCAAAGATAAGCGAGCCAGACCCGATTAATATAAACAAAATGGTAAAAATTAAATATTTTGATTTCATATCTATTAATTATAGCATAAAAACGCGTATTTAGCCATGTCAATAATGCCGATTATAGGATAGGTATGATTATCGGGCTTACCGGCACTTACTGCGCCGGAAAAAACCATATTGCCGCCATGCTTGAAGCGCGGGGGCTTCCTGTTCTGGATGTGGATAAACTTGGCTATCAGGTACTGGAAAACGAAAAAGACGCTATTTTTGCCCAATTTGGCACAGACTTGAAAAAAACAGACGGTTCTTTAGACAGAAGGCTTTTAGGGCGGCGTGTTTTTGGACAGCCTGAAAAACTAGCCACTCTTGAAAATATCGTTCACCCAGCTGCAAACAAGCTTACGGACGAATGGATCAGCACTCAAAATAAGCATTGTGTAATAAACGCCGCCCTGCTCCACCGTTCTTCGGCTTTTCATAAACTTGACATTTTAATACTGGTGACAGCCCCATTATTGACGCGGCTATTTAGAGCCAAAAAGCGGGACAGGCTTCCCTGGGGGGAGATACTAAAAAGGATAGCCAGCCAAAGGGATTTTAAAACTCAATATTTATCAATAAAAGCCGAAATTTATAAGGTAGAGAACTCGGGATTTTCCGGTTCCCGAAGGCTTAAACGCCGGATTGACAAGTTTATAGAGAGGATTAATTAATTATGGACAAAGAAAAGAAAAAATTACTGTTAGTTGCCGTATCTGTCGGAGTTTTTTTACTGGTAACCATTACCGTCGGTATTATCATTCTAACGCCAAAAACACAGGAAGCTCAATTTTCCACTGCGGTTCCTTATTCAAGCGGAAGAGTACAATTAACCCAACAGGACGATGTTTCTTCCCAGACTACGCCCTCTCAACCCGCAGTTGTCAGTACCGAGGTTGACAAAAAAGACGGCGACAATCTGACAATCACAATACCAAGCCCAACCACGGCAGCCGTTCCTGATATTGCGCAAATTAGCGAAACAAAGAAAAGCAACGAGCGTCCTGTGGTCGCTACAGTTAAAACGACGGAACCTGCACCGGCGGTAAAACCCGCCGCTCAAACTGCCGTGCCGAAAACCACAAATACAACTACAGCCAAGACAAAATCATCAGCAGTTGTAAAACCGTCCGCATCCGTTAAAACAATAAATGACTTTTGGGTACAAACAGGCGCCTTTTCCGCGCAAGTAAGAGCAGAAGACGCCCGAGAAACGCTCGCCACCAAGGGCATTACCTCTATTGTAGAAAACCGTGAGATTAACGGAAAAATTTGGTATCGTGTGCGCTTGGGGCCATACACGTCTGAAAGAGAAGCCAATCACTGGTTGGAAATAGTCAAGTTGATTGATGGCTTTAGTGACAGTCAAATAAGGCAGACGGTTAGGACTAATTAAAATTTTCCCCAAGATATTTCACACAAAGAACACAAAGTAAGAGAAGAGCACAAAGAGGAATCAGGGGTTTCTGTCCGTTATCTTATAGTGAAAGCCCACGCATAGCCTTCGGACAAAAACCACCCTTTCCCCCTTTGTGATCTTTGTACCTTTGTGTTCTTAGTGTGAAATCTTTCGAATAAGATTTATGGCAAGTTTTTATACTAGAAACCTATTTAAAAAAGTAGTAATTTACTCACAATGAACATGAAAAATACTCACTATTGTGTTATATTGCTTTATATATGTCAAAAAATTACATATTTTGATCAAAATTCTCAAATTTCATCAAAAAAGGAGGTTTTTTAGATGAATAATATAATTAAAATAAAAGCTATTTTAAGGATAGTGGGGATTATTGCCGTGACGGCAGTAATTGGGTTTACAACAACGGCGTGTGATTTACTGGCAGACACAGAGCTTTCAGGAGTCATCACAATCAGCCCAACTGGTCCTGTTACAATTAACACGGAACTAACCGCAACCTACAGCGGGACGGAAACGGTAACCTTCCAATGGAAAAAAGACGGAAGCAATGTCGGAACAGCTTCAACGACAAACCCCAACACGTTTACGCCGACTCAGGCGGGAAGCTATACCGTAACCGTAAGCGCGGATAGCTACACTCCAAAGACCAGTGCCGCTGTAACCGTTACTGATACTGGCGTAAACGTCTTTACCAGCGCCGCCGAATTAAGAGCATGGTTGGACAG